>DATFXS010000741.1:0-6585 GCA_035315605.1 Polyangia bacterium | reverse complement strand
GGGATCATCGGTCGCGACGGAGGCGCCGCCGGCGCAAGCGGCGCCGCTGGGGGCGCCGCAGCGGACGCGGGCGGAACGACCGACGCGGGCGGCGCCGCCGACGCGGCCTGGGACGTCGGCTTCGGCGCCCGCCGCTCGTTCGTGGTCACGTCGAACGTGCAGGACGCCGACGGCGGCGCCGAGGTCGCGCACACGTTCACGATGACCGTGGACACCGACCAGCACGTCGCGATCATCGGCGTGGACGGCTCCGCGGTGGTCGCGCCGCTCCAGCAGACGTCGGCGGGCGCGCTGCGCGTCGCCCAGACGCTGGCGTTCGGCGTGCCGGTCGCCGCCGTTTGCGGCGGTTCCGTCACGTACGACGAGCTCACCTTCACGATCGACGGGTCCAACCATCTGGCAGGCACGGGCCGCGGACAGCTGAACATCATCGATCCGAGCCTGAGCCGCAGCGTCGACGTGACGATGTTCCTCGTCGGCGTCCTGGACACCGAGCCGCCGACGTTCACGCTTTCGGCCGCCGGCGATCTGACGGATCCGTGGACGCCGTTCTGGCTGGTTTCGTCGGAGCCGCTGCCGACGCGGCCGACGGCGGTGCTGCTCGTTTCGGAGGGCGGCGACATCATGCCGTTGACGATCCCGACGGGTATGGAGACGTACATGACCGTGCTGGCAAAGCCGACGAGGCTGCTGAACTTCGGCGATTCGTATGTGGTCAATGTCGCCACCGCGGGGCTGACCGATCTGGCGGGGAACGGGGCACCGACCGCGGATTTCGACTTCACGACGCGCTCGCCCCCTCCCCTCGCCGCCGCCGACGGTTTCGAATCGATCACCGACGTCTCGTTCGGCGGCGCGGAGGTGCTGTCGGGCGCCGGCGCGCCGGTGATCGCCGGCGCGCGCAGCCTTTACGTTCCGCCGGCGGATTCGCTGTCGAGCTTCGTCACACAGCTCGCGCTCCGCGTCGCCCTCGCGCCGGGCAACGCCAAGATTGTCTTCAGCTACCGGACCGTGAATCCCGTCGTCGGCGCCAGTGTCAGCTACCTGGTCGCGAGCGTCCACGGCTCGATCCAGACGACCGAGCTGCCGTCGGACAGCGGAAGTCAGACGACGCCCGCGATGATTGACGGGACGCAGGTGCTGCTCGGACCGACGCTGACGGCGACGATTTTCCTACCTGATGACGCCCACGACGAGGCCGTGCTTGCTCGCGTCGCGTCGCAACCGTCCTCTTGCGGCGGGCCGGTTCCGCCGCCGGTCCCCGGGATCATCATCGACGACCTGCGTGCCGAATAGCGCGCGACTTGGTGCTAACATTCGGGGCGTCGTCGGGTTCCAGGAGACTAGTTATGAAGTCGTTGGCGGGATTGATGGTGCTGGCTGCGCTTGCGTTCGCGGTCGGCTGCTCGGCCAAGCGGCTGCAGGCTGACGCGGGGGGCCCCGGCGGCGGTTCGATCGGCATCGACGGCGGTGCCACCGGCGGCGGCGGCCCGGGTGGTGTGACCACTGCGGGCGCGGGTGGCGCGGGCGGCGGGATCGGAACGGGCGGCGCGGGCGGCACCCTGTTCACGGGTCGCCGATCGTTCGTCGTGACGTCGACGCTCGATCTCGGAGGCAACCCCGCCCCGACGGGCGCGCCGACGTCGCACGTCTTCACGATGGTGGTCGACGGCGACATGGCGACCGCGATCCTGGGCGCGGGCATACAGGGCTTCGTCTCGCCGATCCAGCCGACCGCCGGCGGATTCCGCGTCACCGCGCCGATGACCTTACCGATCCCGGGTGCCCCTGCGTGGTTCGTCTACTACACCGATCTCACCTTCGCTCTCGATCCGACCGGCTTGCTGAACGGCAGCGGCAGCGGACAGCTGACGTTGAACGGCGGAGGTGGCTGCAACAGGAATTACAACAGCGCGGCCACAATGTCGCTGACGGGAACCCCCGACACCGTGGCGCCCGTGCTGACCATCGCGAGCGCCGGCGACCTGACCGATCCGTTCTCGTCGTTCGGCGTCGTCTCGACCGAGCCGCTGCCCGGCCAGACGGCGCGCCCCGTGCTGCGGGCCGCAAGCGGAGACACCGTCGTGCTCTCGCCATCCTTCACCCCCTCCGATACGTTCCTCACCGGATTCGACAAGCCCGCGGTCGTTCTGCGCTTCGGCGAGCAGTATTCGATCGACCTGACGGGCATGACCGACTTCGCGGGGAACGCCGCCGTCGCGCCCACCACGGACGGCCTCGGCTTCACGACGGTGGCGGCGCCGCCGCTGGTCGCGGCGGACGGTTTCGAATCGGTGACCGGCGCGACGCTGGGCGGCGCCCAGGTTCTGTCCGGCGCGGGCGATCCGGTCATCAACGGCACGCACAGCCTGTACGTCCCATCGGAGACGCCCACGACCCCGACGAAGACAGAGCTCGCGCTGCGCCTGCCGGTCAGCCCCGGCAAGATCGTCGTGCGCTTCGCCTATCGGAACGTCAATCTGTCCAGCGCGACCAACACCTATTTCGCGATCGGCAGCGTGGGCGGATCGATCGTGATCGGGCTGTTGCCATCCGACACCGGTGCAACGACGACCGGGACAATCGCCGGGACGCAGGTCTTGCTGGGCCCGCTCGGGACGATGACGATCGATCTACCGGCCGACGTCACCGACGAGATCGTCCTCGAACGCGTCGCCCAGGTGGTGGCTTGCCCGGGCTTCCCTGCCTCGCCCACGCAGGGCATCATCATCGACGACCTGCGCATCGAATGAAGTCGCCGGCGGGATCGATCGTGGTCGGTGCGGGGCTGGCGCTCCTGGCCGGCTGCACAACGAGGCCGCTCCAGCCGGACGCGGGCGGCAGCGGTTCACTCGGCATCGACGCGGGCACGATCGGTGACGTCGGCGGCGCCGCAATCGACGGCCCCCTGTTTTCTGGCCGCCGGTCGTTCATCGTCACGTCGACGCTGGTCCCGACCGACGGCGGCACGACGGACTTCCCGCTTTCGCACACGTTCACGATGGTGATCGACGGCGACAAATTGACGGAGTTCTCCGGCCAGGGTCCCTACCCCATCGCGGCGCAGCTCCAGCCGACGGCGGGCGGATTCCGGATCGTCGGCGTGTTCGCCTTCAATCTCGTGCCCGGTTGCACGGGCCGGGACGTGAATTACAGCGATGTCAGCTTCAGGTTCGACCCGTCGGGCCGGCTGCTCGGCAGCGCCAGCGGCAAGGTTTCCCACGCTTTCCACGGCGAAACCGGCGTCGCCGTCACAGCGTCGCTGACCGGTGTCGACGACACGGTCCCACCGACGATCACCTTCGTCCCCGGGGGCGACCTCACCGATCCGTTCCTTTCCTTCCGGGTGTTCGCGTCCGAGCCGCTCCAGCCCGATGTCCTCCCTATCCTGCGGGCCGCGAGCGGCGACACCGTCGTGCTGACACCGTCGTTCGACCCCGCGGGGTTCGTCGCCTTGTTCTACAAACCGGACGTGCTGTTGCGCTACGGCGAGACGTACAACCTCGACATCTCCGGCGTGCGCGATTTCAACGGCAACGCTGCGGTCGGCAGCACGCCCGACAGCCTCACCTACACGACCCGCCCGCTGCCGCCGCTGGTCGCCCAGGACGGCTTCGAATCGGTGACCGACGCAACGCTGGGTGGCGCCGAGGTCCTGACGGGCGCCGGCGATCCGATCATCAGCGGCGCGCGCAGCCTCTACGTAGCGCCGATCAGCGCCGTCGGGGTGCCCGCGCTGACGATCCAGTTCGCGTTGCGCCTGGCGGTCGCCCCCGGCGACACCGTCGTGCGCCTGACGTACCGGGGCGTGAATCCGAATGCCTTGACGACACCGGAGTTCGTGGTCGCGAGCGTCAACGGCCCGATCGCGAGCGCGAGCGCCGTCGGCCCCAACGGCAACGGCACGTTCGCCACGATCGATGGGACGCAGGTGCTTCTCGGGCCTATCGGGACCGCATCGATTCCGCTGCCCCAGAATGTCTCTGGCGAGATCGTGATCGCCTGCTGGATGGACGCCACCACCCTCTGCAACACGCCTCAGCCCACTGAAATCTCAGGCATCATCATCGACGACTTGCGTTTGGAATGAGATAGCCCTGCGACATTGCCCGACCGGCGGCGTCCGTACTGGACGAGATGACGAGGTGGGCTCGAATCCGGATCCGGGAGGGGGGGAGAACCGACCAGGCGGGGCCGAGCGGCCCGCGGCTCGGCGTCACCCCGACCGACTTTTTCGGCACTTCGAAGCGCGAGCACACGCGCATCACCCGGGAGGCCGCGGATGCCGCGGCCCTCGTGACCAACGCGACGCCGGCACAGGCGCGGCTGCTGCAGCGCCTGGCCGCCGCCTATCCTTCGAACGGCGTCTGCTTCCCGTTCGTCGCGACGCTGGAGCGCTTTCTCGCCGCGACCGCGTCGCTGGACGAAGCCGCGGGCGCTGCGCTGGACGAGGCGGCCGTCGCCCGATTGTGGCGGGAAGCGGCCGAAGGGACCGAGGAGCCGCTCGACTGAGCCGGCGCGGCGGCTACATCGGCGGCAGCGTGTCGCACAGCGTGTCGCAGCCGATCGTCGACGACGGAAACGAGTCGATGCAGTCGCAGTCGCTGTTGAGGCAGATCTGGCCGTGCCCGGTCCGCTCGATCTGACATTGGGCGCAGATGCGCGGCTGCGCGGCGATGTTGGCCCGGCAGGCGGTCAGACAGTCGGCCGCGGCGCTCATCGAGCAGGCGAGCGGCGCGCGTTGATCCATGTAGAACGAGCACTCGAGCTGGCAGAGGACGTCCAGATCGGGCGACGGCGCCGCGGCCCCCGCGTCGTCGCACATGGCCGCGCAGGTGGACAGATCCGCCGGGCCGCCCACCGTGCAATACGGTGTGTTGTCGGACGTGTCGACGAAGCCCGAGATCGGCGTGCCCGCCGTGATCAGGCAATCCCCGCACGCCTGCGGCAGATCGCGGGTGCGCGCCCGGCAGCTCGCGAGGCAGAACTTCGCGTGCGTCGCCGTGCAGACGGCCTCACCCGGGGCGAGCGTGCAGAGCTGCTGGCAGCCCGCCTCGAACGCGCCCGCGGGGACGTCGGGGATCACGACCGACCGCGCGTTGCTTCCACCGCAAGCGCCCAGCGCCGCCGTCACCATCACCACGAACGTGCCACGAACGATCGACGCCGGCGCCGTCATGCCGTCGATTGTAAGACGGCGCGCCGACCGCGCACAAATTCAGGCCGCGTCGCGCAGGCCGCGGGCGACCGCGTCAGCCAGCGCGCGGCGGCGCTCGGCGAGCCGTTGCGTGGTGCGGTGGTGGAACGCCCGCAGCACGACCAGCCGCCACGCCTCGGCGGCTTCGCCCCGCAGCTCGTCGAAGCGCAGCGCGACGTATCCCGCGGCGATGCCGACCAGGAACGTCGGCGCCGCCCACAGCGGTCCCCAGACGAAGCCCGCCACGACCGCCTCGGCCGCCCACGCCAGCGCGAGGAACGTCGCGCCCGCCAGCAGCTTCGCGGTCCCCAGCACGTCCTCGTCGTGGGTCAGGCGCTTCGCCAGCTCGCCGGCCAGCCGGTAAGGCAGCCAGCCCATCACGGCGCCGACGGCGGCGAACGGCGACGCGACGAGCAGCTTTCCCAGCGCGGCCGCCAGCGCGCCCGGGCGCAGCGGCGCCAGCTCCAGCGCCCACGGATCGCGCACGCCCAGCTGGCGCAGCACGCGCGTGTAGGCGCGCACCTCGCCGGCGATCGCCTCGACGCGCCCGGGATCGCGCGCGCGCAGGCGCGCGTACGCGTCGGCCAGCTCGCGCGCGCGCTGGTGCTGCGCCGCCGGATCGTCCTCGGTCTCCTCGTCGCGGGTCCAGCGCGCGACGCGCGCGATTCCGGCAACCAGGTCGCGCGACTCTGCCTGCAGGACGACGTGGTCGAGGCGCGCGTCGATGGCCTCGGTCAGCGCCGCCACCGCGGCCCGTTCGTCGCGCCGGTAATCGCCCAGCAGCGGCGCCACCGCGATCGGCTCGCCCACCACCAGCAACACCGACGATCGGAACAGCGCCTTGCGCTCGTAGTAAAGCCCGACGGGAACCAGCGTGACGCCGAGCTTGCCGTCGTGCTCCGCCTCGGCGGACAGCGCGATGCGCGCCGCGCCCGTCTTCAGCGGTCGGAGCTGGGGGTCCGAGTGCGAGACCCCCTCGGGAAAGAGCGCCAGGGCACCCCCCGCCGCCAGCTCCGCCCGGCAGAGCGCGAAGCTGGCGTCGTTTCGGGACGCGTCTCCGCTGCGCGCGCCGGATTCCTTGGCGCGGTGGATCGGGATGCTGCCGAAGGCGTCCATGGCCACGCGACTCGCCGGATTCCGGAATAGCGTGGCCTTGGCGAGAAACCGCGCCGGAACGCCGAGCGCGACGCGAAGGACCATCGGATCGAGAAGCCCGTTCGGGTGATTGAGAACGAAAACCAGGGGCTTCCCCGGCGGGATCCGCTCGGCGCCTTCGACGACGCGGATCGGGTAGTAGAGGCGGACCAGCGCCTCAGCCAGCCGCCGAAATAACGCCGCAAAGAAACGCCACACGCGGCGATGATACTGGGGCCTTCCATCGCCCACCA
>DATFXS010000740.1:0-2024 GCA_035315605.1 Polyangia bacterium | reverse complement strand
GCAGCCGCTGCTCGCCGCGCAGCTTCTCCAACTCGCCGCGCACGCGCGTCAGCTCGCGCTCGACCTGCAGCACGTCGGCGAGCTCGGCGTCGGGCTGGCGGGCCAGCTCGCGCAGCCGGTCCAGCGTCACCTCGAGGTTGCGGATCGCCACGTCGCGGTCGAAGTACTGGCGCGAGACGTCGTTGTCCTCGAGGTGGCGCGTCTCGATCGTGGCGCGCGCCGCCAGCCAGTCGATGAAGGCGATCGTCGCCGCGGGCGGCAAGCGCAGCGTCATCGTCGCCTGCCGGTGCGAGGCGTCGCCGCTGACGTCCTCGCGCGCGACCGATCCGCCGATCTCGCGCGCGTGCGCGCCGACGGCGCCGACCAGTCCCGCCACGTCGTTGCTGACGGCGCCGACCTCACCGGACAGCGTTCGCATCTCGGGTGCGGCAGCCTGAGCCGCGGCGGGCGCTTCCGCCGCGGCAGGGCTCGCGGGCGCCGATCGCGCCGCGCTCCCCGCCAGGCCGCAACCCGTCAAAGATGTACAGAGGATCAGGACCGCGCACCGTGCGGCCGCATCTCGCATGCACGGAGAACGCGCCTGCAAGCTGGACCTTACACAGCCCACGAACGGCGCCCGCCGCGCCAGCCCAGCCGTGACGCACCCTCACGATGCGGCTTCAGTCTCGGGAACCCTCAAAGGTTTCCCGAACCTTCCCGCGATGATACGCGGCGAGCCAAGCTCGCCGGCTCCTCACGCGACCTTAGCTTCGGGTCGAAGGAGTCCCATGATCCTCACCGAGCTGTTCGTCATCGTCGCGCTGACCCTGCTCAACGGTGTGTTCGCGGGCGCCGAGATCGCCATCGTATCGCTGCGGCCGACCCGCCTGCAGCAGCTGGTCGAGACGGCGCGCGGCGGCGCCAAGACGATCGCGGCGCTGCGGGCCGAGCCGGAGCGCTTCTTCGCGGTCGTTCAGGTCGGAATCACCGTCGTCACCACGACCGCCGCCGCGTTCGGTGGCGCGCGCATGGCCCGACACATCGAGCCGATGCTGGAGGCGCTGCCCGTCGTCGGCCGCGACGCGGACGGCCTGGCGCTGGTGATCGTCGTCGTGCTGGTGTCGTTTCTGTCGCTGGTGCTGGGCGAGCTGGTCCCGAAGTCGCTCGCGCTCCGCCACAGCGAAGGCTACGCGCTGCTGATGGCGAAGCCGATCGCCCTCTTGTCGCGTGTCGCCGCGCCGATCGTCTGGCTGCTGACCGCGACGTCGAACCTGGTCCTGCGTCCGTTCTCTGACCGCACCAACTTTTCCGAATCGCGCATCTCCAAGGAAGAGCTGGAACAGATGGTCGACGAGGCCGCCAAGACCGGCGCGATCCACGAGCACGCCAGCGAGCTGGCGTCGCGGGCCCTCGAGTTCGATCGCCTGCGCCTCAGCGACGTGATGATCCCGCGGGCGCGCATCGACGCGCTGCCGATGCGCGCCACCACCGATCAGATCCGCCGCTTCCTGCTGGAGGAGCGCCGTTCGCGCATCCCGATCTACGATCGGTCGCTGGACGACATCGTCGGTTACGCCAGCGCGAAGGACATCGTCTCGCTGGCGTGGGACGGCGGGCCGGTCGTGCTCGCCGACCTGCTGCGCAGCGTGAAGTTCTTCCCCGAGACGGTGCCGGCGATCGAGGTGCTGCGCTTCATGCGGCGCGAGCGCCAGCGGATCGCGGTCGCGCTGGACGAGCACGGAATGGTTTCCGGCGTCGTGACGTTCGAGGATCTGATGGAGGAGCTGGTCGGCGACATCTTCAGCGAGCACGAGGAGGAGGAGCTCCCGCCCCTCACCCGGGAGGCCGGCGGCTCGGCGGTGGTGCGCGGCGACACCCCGATCCGGGAGGTCAACCGCGCGCTGGGAATCGACCTCGACGAGCCGCCCGGGGCGACCAGCATGGCGGGGCTGTGCGAGATGCTGGCGGGCGGGATCCCCAACCGGAACGCCCGCCTGGCCGCCGGGGACGGGTCGGTCCTGGTCGTGCTGGACGCCACGTCCCGG
>DATFXS010000739.1:0-3028 GCA_035315605.1 Polyangia bacterium | reverse complement strand
CCGACGCGCCCGCCGGCGCCGACGGGCCCGCGGATGCAAACGCCGCCGGGGATGCGCCGGGTTGCGTCGACAACGCCGATTGCGACCCGACGCTGGAGTTCTGCCGCAAGAGCTGCGCCGCCGACGCCCCGGGCGCCTGCGTGCCCCGCCCCGGCATGAGGGAGACCAGTTTCTGCGTGCCGGGCGGCGATCCCGTGTGCGGCTGCGACGGCAAGACGTACGGCTACGACTGCCTCGCCAACGCAGCGGGCGTCAACGTCGCGTCGACCGGCGCGTGCCCGCTTCCCGACGGGGGCGGCGCGCCGTGCGCGACCAACGACGACTGCGCCGCGATGGGCGCTTACTACTGCCAGCGGGCGGCCTGCGCAGACGCGACCGGGACCTGCCAGCCGAAACCTGAATACGTCGCCTGCCAGTCGCAGAGCCAGGAGCTCATCTGCGGTTGCGACCACGTCACCTACCCCAGTCCTTGCGAGGCGGCCTCCTACGGCGCCTCGATCGATTCCGTGGGGGCCTGCCCGCCGCCGCCCAGCGGCCCCTGCACATCACAAGCCGATTGCGGCGGCGCCAGCTACGCGCCGCTGGTGTTCTGCAAGCCGACGGCGTGTGGCCAGCCGGCGGGACTCTGCACGCGGCGCCCGGGCGCCTGCCCGGTCCTCGGCGAGGCGGTGTGCGGCTGCAACAACAAAACCTACGGCAGCTCGTGCACCGCCGACGGCGCGGCGGTCGGCACCGCCTACGAAGGACCGTGCCGCTCGGGTCAGATCAACGCTTGCGACGCGACCAATCCCTGCGCGGCCACCGACGTCTGCATTCCCGATCCGCGCCCCTGCGCGCCCGGCGCGGCCTGCCCGAACGTCTGCGTGCGCGCCATCGGCTCCGGCTGCGGCCTCTTCGCCGCGCCCGACGGCGGGCCGCCAACGAACCTCGGCTGCCTGTTCGGCAAGTGCGTCGCCGATGGAAGTCAGGGTTGCGCGACCGCCGGCGCATGCGGCACCTGCATCGCTGCCAGCCCCCGCACGTGCGACGACGCGACACCGTGCATCGTCGGCGAGCTCTGCGTCCCGACGATCGGCTGCGCGACCCCGCCCTGCCCGAGCGTCTGCGTCTTCCCCTGACCGCGCCGCGGCCGTCAGACCGCGGGCGCCAGCAGGCCGCGCAGGGCAGCCGCCGGATCGGCGGCGCGCATCAGCGTCTCGCCGACCAGGATGGCGTCGATGCCGGCGGCGCGCAGGCGGGCCACGTCGGCCGCGTTCCGGATGCCCGACTCGGCGACGACGACCCGGTCGGACGGGATCGACGGCCGCAGGCGCACCGCCAGCTCGCGGTCGACCGTGAACGTGCGCAGGTCGCGGTTGTTGATGCCGATGATCTCGGCGCCCGCCGCGACCGCGCGCGCGACCTCATGCTCGTCGTGCGTTTCGACCAGGACGTCGAGCTGGAGATCCTTCGCCACGCCTAGCAGCTCGGCCAGGATCGCATCGTCGAGAGCTGCGACGATCAGCAACACGGCGTCCGCGCCAGTCGCGAGCGCCTCGACGATCTGATAGCCGTCGACGATGAAGTCCTTGCGAAGGATCGGCAAAGCGCAGACGCTCCCGGCCTCCTTTAGATCCTCGAGCTTGCCTGCGAAGAACGGCTGGTCGGTCAGCACCGAAATCGCACTCGCACCGCCGGCGGCGTAGGCGCGTAGGGTCGGTTCGAGAAATGCTTTCTCGTTGATCCAGCCCGCGGACGGCGACTTGCGCTTGAACTCCGCTATACAAGTTATCCCTCCCGGCGATCGCAGGGCCTGTCTGAGGCTTCGCGTTTTCCCGTACCGCCAGGTGCTGAGCTTCGATAGCGTCGCGAGAGACCGGGCCTTCTTGCGGGCCTCGAGATCCGCGCGGGTCCGCGCCAGGATGTCGTCCAGGATCATGACGGCGGCGTCGGGCGCGGCGCGATCTTGCGCAGCGTCTCCAGCACGCCCAGCGCCCCGCCCCCGGCCAGCACCTCGGTGGCGCGGCCGGCTGCCACCTTCAGGTTCGGCGCCGCGCCGCTCGCGTATAGCGCCGCCGCCGCGGTCATCAGCACCGCGTTGCGCGCCGCCTCCGGCCCCTTGCCGGCCAGCACCTCCAGCGCGACGCGCGCGTTGTCCGCCGGCGTCCCGCCCGCCAGGCCCGCCGGATCGCTGTCCGCCAGGCCGAAATCGGCGGGCCGCAGCTCGTACGTCTTCACGGCGCCGTCGGCCAGCTCGGCGACGAACGTCGGGCCCGCCGGCGCGAACTCGTCCAGGCCGCCTGTCCCGTGGATCACCAGCGCGCGCCGCGAGCCGAGCGCGCCGTGCGCCTTGGCCAGCAGCTCGCAGCGATCGCGCGCGAAGATGCCGTTGACGTGCACCCGCACGCCCGCCGGGTTGGTCAGCGGCCCGAGCAGGTTGAAGAAGGTGCGGAAGCCGAGCTCCTTGCGCGGCCCGACGGCGTGCTTGGTCGCCGCGTGGTGCGCGGGCGCGAACAGGAAGGCCAGCTTCGCCTCCTCGAGACACCGCAGGGACAGCTCGGGCGTCGAGGCCGGGTTCAGCCCCAGCGCCTCGATGACGTCGTGCGCGCCCGACTGCGACGACTGGGCGCGGTTGCCGTGCTTGGGCACCGCGATCCCGGTCGCCGCCACCACGAACGCCGCGATGGTCGACACGTTGATCGATCGCGAGCCATCGCCCCCGGTGCCGCAGGTGTCGACCATCACCTCGGCGACGAACGGGACCGGCGTCATGCGCGCGCGCATCGCCCGCGCCGCGCCGACCACCTCGTCGACGGTCTCGCCCTTCATCCGCATCGCCGCCAGCAGCGCGCCGATCTGCGCGGGCGTCGCCTTGCCGTCCATGATCTCGCCGACCACGGACGCCATCTCCTCCGACGTCAGGTCGCGCCGCTCGACGACGCGCGCCAGCGCCTCGCGAATCCCCAGCTGCGTTTCGTTCGCGCTCACGGCCGGCCGCCTTTCGCGATGAAGTTTCTGAGCAGGTCCTTGCCCGCGGTGGTCAGGAACG
>DATFXS010000738.1:0-7038 GCA_035315605.1 Polyangia bacterium | reverse complement strand
GGCTCGGCCGGCGGCATGGCGGCCGGAGGCGCGGCCGGCGGCGGCGGCGGCTGTTCCTGGACCTGTGCGACGGCGGACGCCGCGGTCAACACGATCATGCTGCACACACCTCCGAACAGACGCGTCCTGCCTCTCACCGGTCGTCCCATGGGGGCCTCCTTAAAAGGGGGGGTTGGCCCGCAGGGTAACGTGAGGGGGCGGTGCGATCAAAATCACACTTTTGTGCCGCGCGGCGTGCGGGCAACCGGCAGCGTCTGGAACGTCGGCCGCTGCGAGCCGCGCTCAGCCCGTCAATCCGACTTGGGCAGGTCGGTGATGTGGATCCCGCACTCCTTGTTCTCGGGATCCTCCCACCACCAGCGACCGGCGCGCGGGTGCTCGCCCGGCTTGATCGCGCGCGTGCAAGGCGCGCAGCCGATCGAGGGATAGCCGCGATCGTGCAACGGGTGGATCGGGACCTTGTGCTCGTCGGCGTAGGCGCGCACCCGGGTCGCCGACCAGCGCACGATCGGGTTCAGCTTCACGATGCCGCCGTGCTTGTCGTCGATCTCGATCGCCGGCGTGTCGGTGCGCGTGACCGATTGCTCGTTGCGCAGGCCGGTCGTCCAGGCGTCGAGGCCGGCGAGCGCGCGGCCGAGCGGCTCGACCTTGCGGATGCCGCAACATTCGTGGCGGTTCTCCAGCGAGTCGCGGAAGCTGTAGAGCCCCTTGAGCCGGATCAGATTCTCGACCGCGTCGCGTTGCGGGAACAGCCATTCGATCTCGATCCCGTACTTCATCCGCACGCGCTCGGCGGTGAGATATGTCTCGTCGGGCAGGCGCCCCGTATCCAGCGAGAACACGCGAACATCACCGGTCTTCGCCGTGCGCGCCGCCTTGCAGGCCAGATCGATCACCACGCAGTCTTCGATCGAAAAGCTGGACGAGATGGCGAGCTTGCGGCCGAAGCGCGTGAGCCCCCACGCGATCACGTCCTCGGCCGGCGCATC
Source organism: Polyangia bacterium (assembly GCA_035315605.1). GTDB lineage: Bacteria > Myxococcota_A > Polyangia > Fen-1088 > Fen-1088 > JADGRB01. The sequence goes on along the minus strand of DATFXS010000738.1, from coordinate 6,049 downwards.
GCGGAGGCGCCGCAGATCGTCAGCAAGCGAAGCAGCAGGGGCGGACATCGCGGGCAGCATAGCGGAACTCAGGACCTCCTTATTGTTGAGTGAAATAGTATATTAATAATGGCGTCGGGTGCTTGATCAGCGGCCCGAGGTTCGCTAGAGTTGGCGTAGATTGTCCAGGAAAACAAGGGAAATATTTCCAAATCTTGACAATCACGACTTAAACAATCAACAATGTCGCTGTTCCCGCTGTTTCTGAAGCTCGCCGGACGCCCGGTGCTGGTCGTCGGCGGCGGCCCGGTCGCCGCGGCCAAGGTGGCCGCCCTGCTGGACGCCGGAGCCCGCGTCACGGTCGTGGCGCCGGATGTCGCGCCGTCGCTGACGGAGCTGGCCGCGGCGGGGAAGATTCAGCTCGCACGCCGTTCATTCGATGCGGCTGACTTTGGTGGGGCCTGGTTGGTGGTGGCGGCGGCGACTCCTGAGGTCAACCGCGCGGTGGCGGCGGGTGCGGAGTCCCAGCGCCTGTTCGTGCTCGCGGTCGACGATCCGCCGGCGGCGAGCGCGTTCGGCGCGGGGACTCTGCGGCGGGGTGGCGTGACGATCGCTGTGTCGACGGACGGCCGCGCGCCGGCGCTGGCCGGACTGCTGCGCGAGGGTTTGGAGGCGGTGCTCCCGGAAGATCTCGAGGCCTGGACCGCGGAGGCCGAACGGCAGCGCGCGGCGTGGCGCGCGAACGGCGTGCCGATGGCGGAGCGACGTCCGCTTCTGCTGCGCGCGCTCAACGCCATCTACGACGCGAAAGCGAAAACCGGTAAGGTGGCGCCTTGAGCGAGCGTGCGGGACAGGTCGTCATCGTCGGTGCCGGACCGGGCAGCGCCGATCTGATCACGCTGCGCGGCGCGCGCCGGCTGGCAGAGGCGGACCTGGTCCTGTACGACGCGCTGGCGTCCGAAGAGCTGCGCGCGCTGGCGCCGGCCGCGCGGTGGTTCTTCGTCGGCAAGCGCGCCTGCCGCCAGTCGATTCATCAAGATGTGTTGAACCGGCTGCTCATCAAGTACGCGCGGCGCGGTCTGCGGGTGGTGCGCCTCAAGTGCGGCGATCCGTACGTCTTCGGGCGGGGCGGTGAAGAGGCGCTGGCGCTCGCCCGCGCGGGCATCCCGTTCGAGGTCGTGCCCGGCGTGTCGTCGGCCGTCGCGGCGCCCGCGCTGGCGGGCATCCCGGTCACCCACCGCGGCCTCGCGTCCAGCTACGCGGTTCTGACCGGCCATCACGAGGCGACCTACGGGCCGCTCATCGACGGCTTTCCGCCGGGGGCGCTGACGCTGGTGATGCTGATGGGCCTCGGGCAGCGCGCGCGCATCGCCGAGCGGTTGCTCGCGCGCGGGTGGGCGGCCGAGACGCCGGCGGCGGTGATCGTCGGCGCGGCGACCGCGCACAGCTGGAACTGGACGGGGACGCTGGCGGCGCTGGCGGCGGTCGAGATCCCTGCGGCGTCCGCGGGCGCGCCGGGCTTGCTGGTCGTCGGCGCGGTCGTCGGCCTGGCGGCCGAGCTGGCGGCCGGGTTGTCGGTCGATCTGTCGGCGGCGGCGGCTCCCTGAACGCATGCGCGTCACCACCCGCAGCCGGTACGCGATCCGCGCGCTCTACGATCTGGCGTTTCATCGCCTGGGACAGGCGGCGGGCGCGAAGGAGATCGCGGAGCGGCAGAAGATCCCGCTCCGCTTCCTGGAGCAGATCCTCCAGGACCTGCGCAAGTCCGGCATCGTCGAGGCGCGGCGCGGGCCGCGCGGCGGCTACGCGCTGGCGCGCCCGCCCGACCAGATCTCGCTGGCCGAGGTGCTGGACGCCGTCCGCGGTCCCCTGGAAGAGATGTTCGGGTTCGATCCGCCCGACCCGAAGACGCCCGGGGGCGAGGACGTCCCCTCGGCCGTCTGGACCGACGTGCGCGCGCGCCTGGTCGACGTGCTCGAGCACGCGACGCTGCAGGATTTCGTGGCGCGCGCGGAGGCCGCGGGCGTGAAGCGCGCGGCGCCGCCCGCGACGATGTACTTCATCTGATGCTGGCGGGCCGGATCGACGAGAGCATCCTGGCGCGCATCGGCGCGACGCCGCTGGTCCGGCTGCGGCGCATGCCGGGCGGGGGCGGCGGCGCGGCGGAGGTGCTGTGCAAATGCGAGCAGATGAACCCGGGCGGCTCGGTCAAGGATCGCCCGGCGCTGGCGATGATCGAGGCGGCAGAGCGGGAGGGACGCCTGGTGCCGGGACGATCGGTGATCGTCGAGGCGACGTCCGGGAACACCGGCATCGGGCTGGCGCTGGTGGCGGCCGTCAAGGGCTACCGGCTGATCTTGACGATGCCGGAGAACATGTCGCCCGAGCGCATGGCGCTGCTGCGCGCGTACGGCGCGGAGTTGCACCTGACGTCGGCCGAGCGGGTGATGCGCGGCGCCGTCGACGAGGCGAACGCGATCGCGGCGTCGAACCCGAACGCGTTCATGCCGCGGCAGTTCGAGAACCCGACCAATCCCGGCGTGCACGCGGCGACGACCGGCCCCGAGATCCTGGGACAGCTCGGCGACCGGCGGCCCGACGCGTTCGTGGCCGGCATCGGCACCGGCGGCACGATCACCGGCGTCGGCCGCGCCCTCCGCGCGCGCCATCCCGACGTCGCGATCATCGGCGTCGAGCCCGCGGCCAGCGCCGTGCTGTCGGGCGGCGCGCCCGGCCCTCACCGGATCCAGGGCATCGGCGCGGGCTTCATCCCCGACATCCTCGATCGCCGCCTGCTGACCGAGGTGCGGCGCGTGACCGAAGCCGAGGCGGAGGATTTTCGCCTGCGGCTCGCGCGCGAGGAGGGCCTGCTGGTCGGGATCTCGGCGGGCGCGGCGGTCAAGGTCGCCCTCGACGTCGCGCGCGCCCTCGGTGTTGGCAAGACCGTCGTCACCGTGCTGCCCGACACCGGCGAGCGCTACGTCAGCGCAGCCGGCGGCCCGAGCGCGCGCCGGGGCCGGTAGCCGGCAGTCAACAGCGGTGCGCCCGGCAATCTGGTTGGCAGTGCCCGAATCCTGACCGGAGGAGTTTTTTTAACGGCACAATTCCTCTGACAGGGGTCTAAACGCGTAATCGGGAGGTGCCCCCATGATCGCTGGAATTCGTCACAAGCGATTGGTGTTTTTGACCGCGGGATTGATGCCGATCGCGCTTGCGATCGGCTGCTCGAAGCAGACGCTTGGCGGGCCTCCTGAAGGGCACGGTGGAGCAGGCGGATCGGCCGGGCCGGGCGGATCGGGCGGAATCGACTACAGCTCGTGCGTCGCGAGCGGCGGCGGCTTCTACGGTTCTTACGGGACCGAGGCAGCCGCAACGCAAGGCGCGCCGGTGTTCTCTCAGGTACCCGTGCTCAGCCCCGGCTTCTCGGGGACAGTCGTCTCCGCAGACGTGAACGGTGACGGTCTGCCCGACCTCGTCACCGCGAAGGATGTGAACGACGCGGTCACCGGCGTCGTTACGGGCATCGTGAGCGTCTGGATCAATCTGGGCGGCGGCACCTTCGCTTCCCCGGTCGACGCCTCGGTGACCATCAGCGTGGGCCGTGCCCTGGCGCTGGGTGATCTGAACGGGGACGGCAAGATTGACGTCGCCGCAGGCAATAACGGGCCGAAGATCGTCGTGCTGATGAATGACGGTACCGGCCACCTTTCCTCGCCTGCGTACTACGACGTCAGTGGCACGCAATCCTCGATCGCGCTGGGCGACATGGACGGCGATGGCAGGCTCGACATCCTCGTCGCGAATCGACGGGGCTCCGATCCGAACCGGAACGGCGATCTGGCGGTGTTGCTGAACGACGGCTCCGGCGGATTCGCCCCGGCGACCCACTTTGCGGCCGGCATCGAGCCGCAGTCCGTCGCTGTGAACGACCTGAACGGCGACGGTCGGCTGGACGTCGTCACCTCCGGGACCTGCGCCGGCACGGTGCTGCTGAACTCGGGCGAGGGCACGTTCGCGGCCGGTCCCAGTTATACCAGCATCAGTGGCGCAATGAAGTTGGTCGATCTCGACGGCGACGGAAAGCAGGACATCGTCTTCGTCCAGCCGACGGGGCTGACCGGCGTGATGCGGGGCAACGGTGACGGGACGTTCGGCGCGCCGGCCGAACAGTTTGTCGAGTCTCCGCTGGATATCGCGACGGGTGACATGAACGCAGACGGGAAGGCCGATCTCGTCGTCCGAACGGAGTACGGCAACCACGACATGGGTGTTCTTCTGAACGATGGCAGCGGGGGGCTCGGCGTGCCGCTGAACTACGCGGGCGCTTACGATGGGGGGGCGCTCGCGGTCGGGGACGTCAGCGGCGACGGCCTCGCGGACGTCGTTGTCCTGGGACTGAGCGGCCTCCGGGTGCTGGTGAACGGCTCACGCTGACCACTCACATTTGGGCTGGAACCTCGAACGGCCCCGGCGGTCTGTCGAATATGACGTCGCCCGCCGAGAGTTCACGCGCCTCGATTTCAACCTCTGATAGCGCGTGCGACCATCGCCGGGGTGGATCGTCCGGATCGAACGATGTATCGGCTGCTCTTTCTGCTGGTCGGTCTTCTAGTTGCGTGTCGGCAAGCGCCGCCGGTCGCGCCGCCTGCGCCTGCGCCCGGCGACGCGGGTGCGCCAGACCATCCGTCAGCGGCGCCGGCGGCGATTCCGTGGCAGTGGAATGAGGGGGCCGATCTGTTCCCGCACATCGACCTCACGGTGGGGACGTACACGCTCGCGCTCCAGAAGAAGAAGCTGATCCTGCATGGGCCGACCTGGTCGGTCGCGGTCGCCGAGGGAAGCGAGTACAGCGGCGCGGCGCTTGCCGCCGACGGCGGGCGCGTCTTCGTCGCCTTCTACAATCGGATCTCCGCCGGCTGTGAGCTGGCCGGGTTCGACGGCGCGAGCGGCAAGCAGCTGTGGTCCGTCCAGCTGGATGGCATCGGGCCGATCATGCACAGCAAGTATTCGAACCGCGTCCAGATGGCGATCATCGGCGGGCAGCCGACCGTGTTCGGCAGCGAGGCGAAGCGATACATCGAGCAGCGCGACGCCGCGACCGGGGCGCTCGTGTCGCACCAGCTGTTTCCGGCGCACTACGTGCCGGAGTCGCTCAGTGAGTACCTGTTTTACGAGCTCGACCTCATGCTCCGCAAACGACCGACGTACACCGTTAAGGTCAACGACTTCCTGAGACGTCACGTCATGATGAAGAACGCGGATCACGCCGCGCGTGGGGCGGCGTTCACCGAAGCCATCCGCCAGCTCGATCGCACGGGGCGTTTCCAGATCGAGCTCGTCGACACGGGAGACGACTTCGATCTGATTGCGAGGCGCGTCGTCAGCGGACGCAGCGCACCCACGCCGCGGTGAAGTAGTTCCAGGCGCCGGACGCGCCGGCGTTGAAGCCGGTGAAGCCGTCATCGAAGTTGATGGCCCAGGCGGCGGTGGCGTTGCCGGCAGCGAGGTGCGACGCCCAGTACCAGTTGTTGCTCTTCGAGCCGTACTTCGTGTTCGGGAACATCGTCCGGTTGATGGCGGGCGCGACCTGCGATTCGTCGACCAAGGTGGCCAGCTCGCGGATGCTCGGGACGCGCCAGGTGTGGCCGCCCGTGGTGAGGCCCGCGCAGTAGCCGGCCGCGTCGGTCCAGGCCATCGTCGCGGGCGAAAAGTCCTGCTGCCAGACCAGACCCGTGTAGTTGTCCCGCACCTCGCCGGTGGCGACCGCCGTGTACTGGTTCGGCGGCGCGACCGCCAGCGCGCCCGGCGCGGTGTCGTAGGCGTCGTCACCGCTGCCGCGCACGCAGCGCACGCGATCCGCGGTCGCGCCCGAGCGCGCGTTGCTGACGATGCCGTCCGAGAAGTTGTACGCCCAGCCGTAGTCGGTGCCGGCGCCGGCGCCGATCTGCTTGGTGGTCAGCACCCACTCCGACCCGGTCTTGTAGAACGCGGCGGCGCCGGTGAATGGGGTGGGGGCCTTCGCGCCCGACAGCGTGAAGTCATCGATCGACGCCATCTCGACGCGCGTCGC
>DATFXS010000737.1:0-2674 GCA_035315605.1 Polyangia bacterium | reverse complement strand
GGCGCCGCCTCCGGTTCCGCTCCCGCCGGCCCCCGGATCGCAGGTCTTGCACGCCTCGCCGCCCCCGCCCGTGCAGCCGGCTCCAAAACCGACCACCGCGATCACGAAGACCGCCCGAAGGGGTGCGAAACGATGCCGGCGCAGCATGCCGACTGATCATACGGCGGCTGGCGTCATCTGCTTGATTTGTCCGGCGAAAACGCTTCGAATTCGTGAGCCTTTGTGGGGTGGTCGGAATACTTACAAACGAAAGGGCAAGACTGTGTCTGACGCGCAAATCATGACCCTGGCAGCGAACGTGATCCGTGGACTGGCCGCCGACGGCGTCCAGGCCGCCAACTCTGGCCATCCCGGCATGCCGATGGGGATGGCCGACGCAGCGCTGGTCCTCTGGACCAAGTTCCTTCGCTTCGACCCGCAGGATCCGGACTGGCCGAACCGCGATCGGTTCGTCCTGTCGGCGGGCCACGGCTCGATGCTGCTGTACACGATGCTGCACCTGTCGGGCTACGACGTCACGCTCGACGACCTGCGCTCGTTCCGGCAGTGGGGCAGCCGCACGCCCGGCCACCCCGAGCACGGCCTTTTGCCCGGCGTCGAGACGACGACCGGTCCGCTGGGGCAAGGCTTCGCGAACGGCGTCGGGATGGCGCTGGCGGCGAAGATGACCGCGGCGCGCTTCGACCGCGGCCAGAACGTTCTCGGCACGCACTTCGTCTACGGCATCGTCAGCGACGGCGATCTGATGGAAGGCGTCTCGTCGGAGGCGGCGTCGATCGCCGGCCACCTCGGCCTCGGCAACATCGTCTACCTGTACGACAGCAACAAGATCACCATCGAGGGCTCGACCGATCTCACTTTCTCGGAGGAGGTCGCGAGACGCTTCGACGCCTACGGCTGGCACACGCTGAGCTGCGACGGACACGATCGCGCGGCGGTCGAGGCGGCCGTCCAGGCGGGGCGCGCGGAAACGGCGCGGCCCACCCTGATCGTCACGCGCACCACGATCGGCTTCGGATCGCCGAAGAAGGCGGGGACCGCCGAGGTGCACGGCGCGCCGCTCGGCAAGGACGAGGTCAAGGCGGCCAAGCGAAATCTGGGGCTGCCCGAGGACCAGGACTTCTACGTTCCGACCGAGGTGAAGCAGCTGTTTGCGGCGCGCGTCGAGGAGGTGAAGCGCGAGCACCAGGAATGGAAGGCCCGCTTCGCCGCCTGGCAGAAAGCCGAGCCCGAGCTGGCCAAGCGCTGGGGCGCGGCGCGCGCCGGCGTGGTCGACGAATCGGTGCTGACCGCCGTGCGGGCCGCCGCGCCGGCGGGAGCGGCGGCGACGCGCGCGCACTCCGGGAAGGTGATCCAGAAGATCGTCGAGCTGCTGCCCGACTTCGTGGGCGGGTCAGCCGACCTGCACCCCTCCACCAGCACGTACATGACCGGGCAGGCGGCCATCGCGCCGGGCGCCTTCGAGGGGCGCAACTTCCACTTCGGGATCCGGGAGCACGGGATGGGATCGATCCTGAACGGGATCGCGCTCTACGGCGGGTTCATCCCGTTCGGGGCGACGTTCTTCGTCTTCACCGATTACATGCGGCCGCCGATCCGACTGGCGTCGATCATGGACCTCGGCGTCATCTACGTCTTCACCCACGACAGCATCTTCGTCGGCGAGGACGGCCCGACGCACCAGCCGATCGAGCATCTGGCGGCGCTGCGCGCGATTCCGGGCGTCAAGGTGCTGCGCCCGGCTGACGGCGCCGAGACCGCCCACGCGTGGGCGACGGCGCTGGCGCGGCGGAAGGGACCGACGGCGCTGATCCTGACGCGCCAGAAGCTGGAGGCGATCGAACGGGCGCAGCCGCTCACCGCCGAAACGTTCTCGAAGGGCGGCTACGTCGTCTCGAAGGAGAGCGGCGCCAAGGCCGACGTCGTGCTGGTCGCGACCGGATCCGAGGTGCAGGTCGCGGTCGCCGCCGCCAAGCTGCTGGCCCCGGCGCTGTCGGTGCGCGTGGTCTCGCTGCCCTGCCGCGAGATCTTCGCCGCCCAGCCGGACGCGGTCCGTGACGCGGTCGTCCCGTCGGACGCGAAGGTCGTCGTGATCGAAGCCGGCATCCGCCAGGGATGGGGCGACGTCTTCCGGCAGCCGCTGCTGTTCCTGGGCATGGACCGCTTCGGCGCCTCGGCGCCCAACGAGGCGCTGGCTGCGCACTTCGGTTTCACCGGCGAGAAAGTGGCCTCCCGCGTCCGCGAGTGGCTCGCATGACCAACCTCGACGAGCTGCGCTCCCTCTACGACTTCGCGGGTCGAACCGCGGTCATGACCGGAGGGACCGGGGTCCTCGGGGCCGAGATGGCGCGCGCGCTCGCCGCCTGCAACGCGAACGTGGTGCTGCTGGCCCGCAACGTCGCCCGCGCCGAGGAGGCGATCGCGACGTTTCCGAAGTCCGGCAAGGGGCGGCATCTGGCGATCAAGGCCGACGTGCTGGATCGGCCCGCGCTGGAAGAGGCGGCGAAGGTCGTGCTGCGCGAGCGCGGGGCGATCGACATGCTCATCAACGGCGCGGGCGGAAACGATCCAAAGGCGACCACCAACCCCGACCAGCGCTTCTTCGATCTTCCGCTGGAGGCGCTGCAGAACGTCACCAACCTCAACCTGCTGGGGACGATCCTGCCGGCCCAGG
>DATFXS010000736.1:0-3139 GCA_035315605.1 Polyangia bacterium | reverse complement strand
CCCGGGTGGCACTCCGGCCGATCAGCAGGCCGCGAAACAGGTCCCGTATTCGTCCATGCCGGTGGACCTTGCGCTCCGCGGGACGTTCGCGCAGGCGGTCCAGTACCTGCGGGAACTGCGCAATTTCCCGCGCCTGGTCATCGTGAACTCCGTGTCGATGAGTCCGAGCACCTATCCGAATCTTGGCATCACCATTAGGGCGGAGATCTTCACGCTCGGGACGCCGGATGAAGCAGTCGGCGGGCAGCCGGCAGTCGCTGGAACCGGAGGACACTAACATGAGGGTGAAACGTCTTCGCGCATCCGTCGCACAATTCGTCGCGCAGCATCGGCCCGCGGTCATGATCGTGGGCGCGGCTGTGGGACTGCTGGTGGCATGGAGAGTCGTCATGGCGCTCACTTCCGGCGGTCCGGCACCCGGGCCGGTGACCACGATACCCCGGCCTGCCGCCGCGGTGCCCAACGGGCCGGCGGCGCCCAACGCGGGCGCCGGGAACGGCGCGGCCTCAGGCGGACCGTCCGGCGAAACCACCGGCGGAGGAACCGGGACGCCCGGCACGGGCCGTCCGGATCCGTTCTCTCCGCTCGCGGGGCAGATCGGGGGCGGCACTCCGCCGTTGCCGCCGGTACCGCCGCTGTCGCCGAATGCCCTCGGCGCGTCCGCGCCGGGCGGGGGCGCGCCGGGCGGGGGCGCGCCGGGCCCAGGAGGTCCGGTGATCCAGTTCCGCCTCTCCGGCATCGTGGACGCTCAAGTTCCGGTGGCCATTCTCAACGATGCAACGGGATCGTACATCGTCGAACCAGGAGATACAGTCGCACCCGGCGTGCGGCTCGTCGCCGTCGACGCCGAGACCCATAGCGTGACGTTGTCGTGGAACGACCAATCGTGGCAGGTTCGCCTTACCGGGGGAGGGACAACGCGATGAGTCAGGTATTGCCACGTATCATGGCGTGGGGCGCCGTCCTGGCACTATTGTGCGCCGGGCTGCCGATGGGCGTCTCCGCTGCAGGTTCTCCGGCGCCGGTCACCGTGCAGAAGGTGACCGTCGTGCAGGAGGCCGGCGCGATTGAAATCGGCATCGAGGCCAGCGGGACCATCTCGTCCCACACGTCGGAGCTGAGCGATCCCGTACGGTACATGATCGACGTGCCCGACGCCGCAAACGGCGTCGCATGGAGCACGCAGGACGTCGGGGTCGGGGCGCTCCGGTCGGTGCGCGTGGGGCAGCTCACGGACTCGCCCGTCGTCACCCGGATCGTGCTGGACCTCGCGCAGCCGACGAAGTGGTCCGTTCGCCGGGCGGCGCCCGGCGTGCTCGTCGCCCGTCTGGAGGTCCCCGAGGCCCAAGGTTCCAGAGTGAGCCCCTGGGGCGCCATGGCCGGGGCCGGCCCAGCCGGCTCCGCGCAAATAGGCGCAGCGGATTCGGCATCGGCGGGCCCGGAACATCCCGCGGGACGCACCGCAGCCGATCCTGCGCGGGCTCCCCGCAAGGGTGCGCTGTCCAACAACGTGAGCGCCGGCCCTCCGGCCGGCGTGCCGGGCATGGTGGTGGCCCAAGCGGCTCCCAGCGCCCAGCGGACGCTCACGCTCGATCTTCGCGACGCGCAGTTGGGCGATATCCTTGACGCGCTCGCTCGGCTGTGCGGGCTCAACGTCGTGACGGACTCGTCGACGAGCGGCGCCCGCGTGACGATTCACCTCGTCGGCGTCACCTGCGATGAGGCACTTCACTTTGTGCTCGACGCCAACAACCTGGGCTACCGCCGGGTGGGCCAAACGCTGGTGATCCTGCCCGTCGCGCGGCTCACGCCGCCGCCGGCCGGTCCCGTCGTGCGCGTCTATCACCTGGAGTATGTGCAGCCGCCGATCGAAACGCCGGAACCGCTGGTCGGCACCAATAGCGGGACTACCGCGACGGTCACCGGCGGCGCCGGCACGGTCAAGAAGGATACGGCATCTTTACTAGCGCTGTTCACCACCAGCGGGGCGCAGATCGTCTACGATGACCGCACCAATTCGCTGGTCGTGACCGGGACGCCCGCCCAGCAGGACGCGGTCGTCGCTCTCCTGCGGCAGATCGACGTCCCCATTCCGCAGGTCATCGTCCAGGCGCTGGTGGTCGACATCACGACGAGTGCCATCAAGAACCTGGGCGTGACATGGTCCATCTTCAACGGCGTGACCTTCAATGAGGTTCCCGGCCCGCAGACGCCGCCCGGGATGATCGGGATCGGCCCGATCGCCCGTGATATCTTGACGGCGCGGCTGCAGGCGTCGATTACGAACAACGCCGCCAAGGTATTGAGCGATCCCCGGATCTCCACGTTTGACGGCCAGGAGGCGCTCATCTTCGCCGGCGACCAGATTCCGATCGTCAACACGACGACATCGGGCAATCCGCCGGTCACGAGCGAGACCGTGACGTTCCAGCCCATCGGCGTGACACTCAAGATCGTCCCGAAGATCAACTCCGACCGGACGATCAACATGCTGGTGCACCCGCTCGTGACGACCGCCACGTCCTTCACGGCCGCGACGGTGAACAATCCGAACGGGCTGCCGATCATCGCGACCCGAGAAGCCGCGACGAGCGCCCGCGTGGCCGATGGCGATTCGGTGGTGGTCGGCGGGCTCATGCGGTACTCCGACATCAAGAACATCCAGAAGATCCCGCTCCTCGGAGACCTGCCGTTCCTCGGGGGGTTGTTCCGGATCGCGACGAGCAACCATCAGGAGGCCGAAGTAGTGATCGTGCTCACCCCGAGGATCGTGTCGACGGGTCAGGCGGTGCCGCCGCCTCAGCCGGTACAGCCCTAGCGACGCGCGGGGCCGCCGCCCGGCTGGCGCCGGGCGTCCGGGGGGACGCGTGGCAGACAGACGAAGGTGCGCAATAGTCGTGGCGCTGGCGGCGCTGCTCGCCGCCGGCGCCACGTCACAGCCTGCCGCCGCTAGCGCGCAGGATGATTTGAACCTGGGCTGGCAGGCCTTCAAGGCCGGCAACTTGATCAGCGCCCATGTCGCGTTCCAGCGCGCCGCGACAGCGGCTCCGGACTGGGCGACACCAGCGGTATGGCTCGGCGCCGTGCTGCTCGCGCAGGGCGACCGCCCCGGAGCGCGAGCGTGGTTTGCGGCGGCGCT
>DATFXS010000735.1:0-4133 GCA_035315605.1 Polyangia bacterium | reverse complement strand
TGCGCCGCCTGCGCCCGCGCCGCCTCCCCAGCCGGGCGGGCCGCGGGTCGTCTCCCGCAAGTACGGCGCGATGGGGACGGAGATAACGCTGTCGGCGTGGACGGCGGACGAGGCGGCGGCCGGGCGCGCGTTCGATGCCGGCTACGACGAGATCCGCCGCATCGAGGTCTTGATGACCGACTGGGAGCGTCCGGGCGAGCCTGAGAGCGACGTCGTCCGGATCAACAAGGCCGCCGGCAAGAAGGCGGTGACGGTCAGCGCCGAGACCTTGGAGGTGATCCAGAAGTCGCTCGAGATGTCGCACAAGTCGAACGGCGCGTTCGACATCACGTTCGCGGCGATGAAGGGGCTCTGGAAGTTCGACGAGGACCTGGAGAAGAAGATCCCGCCCGCGGCGGAGATCGCGCGCCGCCGCAAGCTGATCAACTGGCGCGACGTCGTCGTCGACGCCAAGGCGCGCACGGTCAAGCTGCGCCGGCCCGGCATGCGGATGGGCCTGGGCGGAATCGCAAAGGGCTACGCCGTGGATCGCTGCGCCGCCGTGCTGCGCGGCGAGGGGCTGCGCGATTTCATGGTCCAGGCGGGCGGCGATCTGTTCGTCGCGGGCAGCAAGGGCCCGGTCAACTGGATGGTCGGCGTACGCGACCCGCGCGGCGGCCCGCGCGACATCATCGCGCGCATGCCGATCAGGGATCACGCGTTCTCGACCGCGGGCGACTACGAACGGTCGTTCATCCTGGACGGCAGGCGCTATCACCACATCATCGATCCCGCGACCGGTTACCCGGCCACGGCGTCGCGCGAGGTGACGATCTTCGCGCCGAATGCGTTCCTGGCGGACGCGCTCGACGACGCGGTGTTCATCCTCGGGCCCGCCAAAGGGCTTGCTCTCGTCGACACCTATCCCGACTGCTCGGCGTTGATCGTCGACGCGAAGAATCAGGTGTGGACGTCGAAGTCGCTCGAGGGCAAGCTGCAACGGACCGGGCCTCCGACGGACGGACTCTGAGCACTCACATGGCAGTCGACGCGACGGACGTCGCCATCATCGGCGGCGGCATCATGGGATCGGCGGTCGCGCTGCGGCTCGCCCAGCGCGGCGTCGGCGTGACCGTCGTCGAGAGGGGCATCCCGGGCGCAGAGGCGTCCAGCGCCGCGGCCGGCATCCTGGGACCGCAGATGGAGGCCGACGGCCCGGGGCCGCTGCTCGAGCTCGGGCTCGCGAGCCGCGCGCTCTATCCGTCGCTGGCGGAAGAGCTGCGCGCGGCAACCAGCATCGACGTCGGCTACGACCGTTCGGGGGTGCTGGCGGTCGCGTTCGACGAGGCGGGGGAGGCGGAGCTCGGCCAGCGGCGCGCCTGGCAGCAGCGGCGCAGCCTGAACGTCGGCTGGCTGTCGGGTGACGAGGTGCGCGCGCGCGAGCCGGCGCTCGGCCCCGACATCCGGGCCGCTCTGGTGTTCGCCGACGACGGTCAGGTCAACGCGCGCGAGCTGGCGCGGGCGTTCTCGCAGGCGGCGGCGGCGGCCGGCGCGCGCTTCCTGACCGGTCGTTACGTCCGGCGCGTGGTGGTGGAGGGCGGCACGGCCACGGGCGTCGAGCTGGACGGCGAGACGCTGCCGGCGGGCAGCGTGGTCGTCGCGGCCGGAAGCTGGTCCGGGCTGGTGGAAGGGAGCGGCGTACCCTCGACCGTCGTGCGGCCGGCGCGCGGGCAGCTGGTGTCCATCGAGACGCGCCCGCCGCTGTTCCGGCACGTCGTCGCGGTGCGCGGCGGCTACCTGGTTCCGCGCCGCGACGGTACGGTGCTGGCGGGCAGCACCGTCGAGATGGCGGGCTTCCGCAAGCAGGTGACGGTCGGCGGCCTGGCCGCGATCCTGACGCTGGCGCGCACGCTGGTGCCGGGGCTGGCCGACGCGCCGGTGACGGGCACCTGGTCGAACTTCCGCCCCTACACCGAGGATCACCTGCCCGTGCTGGGCGCGACGCCGGTGCGCGGCCTCGTGCTGGCGACCGGCCACTTCCGCAACGGCATCCTGCTGGCCCCGATCACCGCCGAGGCGATCGCCGAGCTGGTGGCGACGGGCCGCTCGGCGATCGATCTCGCGCCGTTCTCGGTCACACGTTTCGCAAGGTGACGCGGGGTGTGCGCTCGGCGAGCAGCTTCTCAGGCGTGAGAGGCGACATCATCAGCTCGCCTGCGACGCCCGCGGACATCAGTTGCAGGACGGCGCGCCCTTCGGGCTGGGCGGTGAGCACGACCGACGGGATGCGCGCGAGAGCGACGTCGGCGAACGGCTTCAGCCCGGCGAGCCAGGGGGACAGGTGGACCACCGCGCCCGCGTTCGTCTTGATGTCGAGCCACTTCCAGACCCGCCGCCACTTGACCGACGCGACGTCGACCCAGGCGATCCTTCGGTGCTTGGTCCAGGGGCTTCGAAAGTCTAGGCCTGCGTCGTCGTAGCGGTGGCGCACCCTGAAGAATTCGACCACCAGGGGGAGCGCGATGGCGGGGAAGAGGACGATCAGAAGAACGACGGGCAGGCGTTCGTCCGGGCGGAGCGGCCGCTTCTGAACGAACAGGACGATGACGAGGACGCCCAGGGACGGCACCAGCCCCATGAGCAGGCTGAACCAGCGGAACAACCGTCCGTAACGGATTTCGCCGGACGCGACGGAGGCGAGCGAGCCGCGGGCGAGAAGCGCCAGCGCGAGCGGCACGACGATCGCAACAGCGGCCAGGCTGATCGGATCCACGCCGCGAGGTTAGCACCGTTGGATGCGGCCCCTCGCCCGAACCCTCACCCCGCTCCGCGGGGCGAGGGGACCAGACCCAGATCTCTCCCGCTTGGGTGCGGGGCCGCTTCTTTCTCCCTCTCCCGCTTGCGGGAGAGGGTCGGGGAGAGGGCGAGCCGCCCTGGATCACTCCCGATCGTCGGCGACGTCGGCGGTGGTGACGGTGCCGGCGCCGAAGCGATCCGTGATCGCGTCGAGCGCGCGGTTCAGCGCCTGCGCCGCGGTCGGCGGCGGCGCGAACAGGCCCAGCTGGGGCGCCTCCGCCGCGATCAGATTCTGCGCGGATACGCCCGTCAGACGCGTCGGGCGCGCAGGCTCGTTGGCCAGCAGCGCCGCGGCCTGGCGGTACAGGACCTGACCGTCGTCGGTCGGTGGGTCGAACGTCGCGCGCCGGGTGACCAGCGTGAAGTCCGCGCGCTTCAGTTTCAGCTGCACGGTGCGCGCGCGCAGGCCGGCGCGGCGCAGGCGTCGCGCGACCCGCAGCGCCTGCGCGTGGATCCGCGGCGCCAGCGCCTCGGCGCCGTGCAGGTCCTCGTCGAACGTCTCCTCGGCGCCGATGCTCTTGGCCTCGCGGTCGGGGATGACGGGACGCGGGTCGACGGCGTTGGCCTGCTCCCAGAGCGACCGGCCCGACGGCCCCAGCTTTCGCGCGAGCGCGTCGGGATCGCGCTGCGCCACGTCGCCGCAGGTCTCGAGCCCCATCGTCGCGAGCGCTCGCGCGCTCTTCGGGCCGACCCCCCACAGCCGCGAGACCGGCAGGGGGGCGAGGAACGCAGCGCCGCCGCCGGCCGGCACCTCGAGCTGGCCGTTCGGCTTGGCCATGTCGGAGGCGATCTTGGCGACCAGCTTCACCTCCGCGATGCCCGCCGACGCCGGCAGGCCGACCTCGTCGGCGATCCGCGCGCGCAGGCGCCGGGAGATCTCCGCGGGCGCGCCGAACAGCGTCCGCGACGCGGTGACGTCCAGGAACGCCTCGTCGAGCGACAGCGGCTCGACCAGCGGCGTGACCGAGCCGAGGATGTCGAAGACGCGGGCGCTCACGTCGGCGTAGACATCGTGGCGCGGCGACACCACCACCGCGTCGGGCGCCAGCTGCAGCGCGCGCGCCATCGGCATCGCGCTGCGCACGCCGAACGGGCGCACCTCGTACGACGCCGCCAGCACGACGCCGCGGCGGGCGTGGCCGCCGACGATGACGGGGCGGCCGCGCAGCGCGGGATCGTCGCGCTGCTCGACGGACGCGTAGAACGCGTCCATGTCCAGGTGGATGATCGCGCGCGCCGGCGCGCGGACGATCGAGTCGGGACCCTCAGAAGGTCCCGAACCCCCTGCGGCGAGCTCG
>DATFXS010000734.1:0-8967 GCA_035315605.1 Polyangia bacterium | reverse complement strand
CCGAGGTCATGCGCGGCGGCAAGGCGACGTTCGCGTCCGACATCTGGGGACTCGGTGTCGTGGTTCACGAGCTGGTGTTCGGTGTGAAACCGCGCTGGTCGGAGGGCGTGGGCGGACGGATCCTGCCGCCGGAGCTCGGGCGGCCGCTGACCAAGGATGAGGGCGGGGTGCTCGAGACCTGCCGCGCCTGCACGCGGTTCGATCCAGCACACCGGATCGCGCGCGCGGCGAACGTAGGCGTCCTTCTGGTGGCGCCGCGGCGGACGCGGCGGCTGCGGCACTTGGCGCGGCTGGTCAGGGTGCGGCGGCCATTGGTGCTCGCGGGCGCGCTGACGGTGATCGCTGCGCTGGCGGTCGGGCTGCAGCGCGGCCGGCACGCGCCGAGAGAGATGACGGCGTCTTCGCCGCCAGCAGCGTCCCCGTCTCCTGTGATCGTCCCGGCCGGCGAGCCCGCCGACTGGACCGAAGTGTCGACGGTGCTCGTCCAGGTCCCGAAACGAATCACCTGTACGCGCCTCCTGCCGGATAAGAAGACCATCCGGTTCGTCTGGGGATCGCCGCCGCGCGCGGAAGACATCGATACGTTCACCCGCGAGCGCGTCCTATCGCCGCTGGTACCGGCCGCCTATGCAGAGGGATGCCCGGACCTATCTCCCGACGGCGAGCGCTTGCTCTTCCAGGGCCACACGGCCGACGGGCGCCCCTTCGCGTTCGTCTCGGAGCACCCCGACGGCCGCGACGCTGTCCCTGTCGTACAGACAGCCGAGGCAACGATGTCTTCCGAGCCGACGTGGCTTTCCAGCGGCGATGCGTTTTCGTTTGACGTCGACAGCACGCACGCCGGTGTCTTCTCAATCCCCGAAAGAGGGTTGACGGTCATCCCGGAGGCGACCAGCGAACCTGTGGCCACGACATTTCGAAACGTCGTTGGCGATGTGGTGTTCATCAGCGCGTTGGCAGAGTCCGGAGCAGACGAGATCGTCGGCTTTTCCTGGCCGTCGCTACGGGAAGACATGCGACTTCGTACCCGGGGCCTTTCCTTGGACTTGGCGTCGGGTGGGGGCTCGACGCTGTACTTGGTCCAGCGAGAAACGGATCTGATCGTGAATCTGGTCGAACTGGATCGTCAGGCACGAACGCTGCGCCGATTGGGCGGTGTGCACGACCAGATCATTCGCCAGCCGCGGCTGGCGTCCAGCGGTTTGGCGTTTCTGAGCGTGCGCTTGGGCGGCCGCCTGGTCTTGAGATCGGCGGACGGCGCGTCGATCTCCATCGCGAGCGAGGGAAAAATCTTCCACGCCGCGCATTGTGGCGAAGGGTTCGTCGTTCAGAGAGAGCATCAGGGCGTGAGCGTTGTCGAACGAGTCGACCGCGCCGGGAAGGTCACCGAGGTCATCAGCCGTGATCCCAGGCGTTCCTTTCCGGGATGTTCACCCGACGGCCGGACATTCTTCTATTTGGACCGAGCCACTCAGAGCGTGATGCGGTGCGATCAGGGTGGATGTCGTTCCTTGCCTGGCCCCCAAACGAGCTATCTCGCCGTCTCGCCAGACGGCGAGCGCCTTGCCCTCATGCGCTATGAACGAAGAGGAGTCGGTATCTGGTGGATGAGCAGCGACGGAGGCCCGGCTCATTATGTCTCCGGCTCCGAGACCGCGTGCACTCCGGGCTGGGCGTCCTCTCGGGACTTGTGGGTGTCGAGGCGGCGGAACGGGAAGCCCGTCTGGGTCGAGGTGGACGTCGAGTCGGGGCGGCAGACCGGGAGGATTCAGGCCGGGAGCCGAGACTGCTCCGACGGCCGGCCGGATCCTGCCACCCCTGTTGATCGGGACATTCAGGTCGTCTACGACGAGACGTCGCAGCTCAGGCTTCTCGACCATCAGTTCCTGAGGCCGAACTGATTCGCGTCCTTGGAAAGCCGGCCGAAAATCGCTAGCCTCGGCATCGGTCATGCGCCGGGATTCGTCTTCTGACGTCGCCGCTTCCGAGGCGGAAGACGAGCGCAGCATCACCGCCGTCGCGGACGAGCCAGCCGTCACGCGTGAACGCGCGCCGGAGATCGCGCCCGGAGACGTGCTCGCGGGGCGCTACCAGATCGAGGCGGTCATCGGGAAGGGCGGCAGCGGCATCGTGGTGCGCGCGTTCGATCGCGTGTCGACGACCGTCGTGGCGGTCAAGATTCTGAAGGCCGCGCTGACTCACGATCCCCGGTGGGAGAAACGGTTTCAGCGCGAGCTGCGCCTCGGTCGGCCGATTCAACACCCGAATGTGTGCCGCATCTTCGACATCGGTGATGCCGACGGATACCGCTTCCTCACGATGGAGTATGCGAAGGGCGGGACCCTGCGCGATCTCATCAAGAAGGACCTGCCGCTACGACCGCTGAGTGAGCGTCTCAAGGACGCAGCGGATGCGATCGCGGGACTCGCCGCGATTCACGCGGCCGGAATCGTCCATCGCGACGTCAAGCCCGACAACATGCTGCGCGCGGACGACGGACGTCTCGTTCTTTCCGACTTCGGGCTCGCGACCGATCTTCCCGACAATACGATGGTCAGCGTCTTCGTGGGGACGCCCCACTACATGGCGCCCGAGGTCCGCGAAGGGGATCCGGCCACGGCTCGTTCTGATGTCTGGTCACTTGGCGTCGTGCTTCACGAGGTCTTCTTCGGAAAGCGGCCGGAACGACGCGCGTCCAGGACTGCCCCGGGCGTTTCCATGGGTTCCACCACCTCGTCGTTGATTGAGCGGGCGATGCTCGCTCTCTGCCTGCGCTGCCTCGCCGATGATCCCGCGGAGCGTCCGGAGAGCGCGACCGCCGTCATGAAGCTGTTCGAATCCGCGCATCGGTCGCCGGGCGCGCTGATCTGGTCGCGCGCGCGCCGCAGATCCCTCTATTGGGTTGTCGGGACCGCTGCCCTCTCCGTGCTCGTCGCGCTCGGCGCATACGGCCGTTGGAGATCGCGTACTCCCGTTTCAGCATCAGAGGTCCGCATTCCGCGCCTCGTGAACACCGGCCAGCCCACGGACTGGACGAACGTTGCGAAGATTGTCGCTTCCGTCCCGGGGCACGTTCATTGTTTCTTGCTCGTCGGTCCCGACACGGTTCGGCTCATCTGGGGAAGCCCCCGGAAGGCCGAAGATGTGGAAATTAGTTCAGGCACGCGTCGACCTGCATCCCTAGTGAGCGAAGCGTACGCAACGGGGTGTCCGGACCTGTCCCACAGTCGGCGCGAGTTGTTGTTCACTGCCAGCACGGCAGTTGGCGGCGCGGAGATCAGGCACAGCACCAACCCTGACGGGCGAGATTCGAAGCCCGTCACGCCCGGCTCGGACCCAGTCTGGCTGATGAACGATGAAGAGTTCGCATACACCATCGACAGCACGCATGCGTCGGTATTCTCGCTGCCGACGATGAAGTTTCGGCTGCTCCCAGACCCCGATCTGGGTACCGTGCAGTCCCTTCTCGGCAAGGCCGTAAGCAGTCACGCCGAAGGAATGGCCGTGATGTTCTATGTCAACGACGTCCAGTGGGCGGTGGCGCTTTATGAGGGACCAGGACTCAAGCAGCGGGTTGCATACGCAATACCTGGCGCGCGAAATTTCCGCTTCGCACCCGAAGGCGACAGGTTGTTCGTCTCGCCGATAGAAGCGAGATCCCCCCTTGCCGCACTCGATTGGCGAAAGGGGAATTACCAGAACATTGGGCGCTACGCGGATATGGATCTGATCGACGTTTTGGTCGGCGATCAGATCGCCGCTATCGTGGGACGACGCCGCTCAAGAGACGCATGGTTATACGAAGGATCGAAAAAACGACGCCTGACGAGCGACGGTGAGAATGATGCGGCTGCCATCTCGGTCAAGGGAGAACTGCTCCTCGCGAGACCCGGTCCGCGATCGACGGAGAATATCTGGTCGCGATCCTTGGACGGCGCGCTTCGACAGGTGACGAACGGTCAGTTCGACACGACACCCGATTTCAGTCCTGACGGGAACTCCTGGATTTACGCCGACTACGCTGGCAGAGGCATCATGATTTGCACGAAAGAGAACCGATGTCGCCTCCTTCGGCGCGATGAGATTCTTCCGACGTGGCCTCGCTTCTCGCCCGACGGTTCGAAGGTTGCGTACGTCAGGAACGGGACCATTTCTCAGTTGATGGTGTTTTCAGTTTCAGATGGGAAGGAGTGGCCGATGGGCGCCACACACTGGCAGTGTCCGCCGGTTTGGTCTTCGCCGAGCAAGGTGTGGGCGTTCGAAGGGTCAGCGGGCGGTTACGAGTGGGTGGAGAAGGAAATCGAGACCGGTTTGCGAACGGGCCGCCACCTGCAGGTGACAGATCGTCAGATGGCCGTTAGCGACGAACTCGAATGCTGGCCCAACGATGTCGACGACACTTCGGCATTTTTCCGAAAGGTGCGAGTGGAGACGGAGGAGACTTCGTCAATTCTCCGTCTTCCACTCAACGAACTCGCGCGCTGAGCGACGTTCAACAGTGGCCGCCGGGCGGCTGGCAGAAACCCCGCGGCGCCTGCGGAGCGACTTGGATGCTCGGCGCCTTCGCCTTCGCGATGCTCGCCCCAACGAAGGCAGCCGAAACAGCCAAAACAGCGGCGAGTGCAATCCTCTTGAGCATGGGGTCCCCTTGTGGTTTCGTGGATGCGGTTTGAAAGCCGACGCGGCGCATCCGACGCGTACGGCAGGACACGTAGGAGCAACCGCCGCACCATGGGGGAAAGACCTGATTTCAACGGCTTGAAGCCGCTGAACTCCGGAATTCCGAGTTCGGTTACGAAACCGTTTGTGCAATGGCACTTACGCTCAGGCGTTCGTAAAACGTCGTGATCACCCCCAACGAGAGCGTCACCTGGGTCCCGCGCCACAAGGTCAAGGACGGCCCGTCGCACGTCCCCGTGCTGCTGATCGCGGGTGACAGCCGCGGCCGCGCGCCGCCGGCGAGGCAGCGCGTCACGACATTCTCAGGAACTCTGGTGGTGGGCCGGCGCGAGTCCTCGCAGACGGAGCCGAAGCAGGCGTCGCTGGTGCTGCTGGACAAGATGGTGTCGGGCCAGCACCTCGCGATCTCGCCCGCGCCGGACGAGGGGACGTTCGAGATCACCGACCTCTCCAGCACCAACGGCACGATCGTCGATGGCGAGGCGATCGATTCGACGATGAAGCTGCGCGACGGCGCGGTGATCTTCGTCGGCAGCCACGTGCTGGTGTTTCGCGTCGCGACCGCCGCGCAGCTGGCGGCCATCCAGGAGGAGATGGCGCAGCCGCTCGGGCCGGTCCCGACCGTGAACCCGAGCTTCGCGATCGTCTGCAAGAAGATCCGCAAGCTCGCGGAGGCCGGGCAGGAATTGCTGCTGACCGGCGAGACCGGCGCGGGCAAGGAGATTTACGCCAACGCGATCCACCGCGTCAGCGGACGCAAGGGCCCGTTCGTCGCGGTCAACTGCGCGGCGCTGCCACGCGAGCTGGTCGAGAGCGAGCTGTTCGGGTACGCGCGCGGCGCGCACTCGCAGGCCGCGGTGGCCAAGCCCGGGATCATCGAGCAGGCCGAGGGTGGGACCCTGTTTCTCGACGAGGTCGGCGAGATGGCGCCCGAGCTGCAGACGAAGCTGCTGCGCTTCACGCAGGATCGCATGCTGTCGCCGATCGGCGGCGTGCGCGCGCGACACATCGACACCCACATCATTGCCGCCACCAGCCGCACCACCGCGCCGACCGAATCGGGCAGTGGCGGCCTGCGCGCCGACTTGGCGGCCCGGCTGGGCGCGGAGGCGATCCGGATCCCGCCGCTGCGCGATCGCACCGAGGACCTCGGGGCGCTCGTCTCTTACATGATGGGCCACAACGACAAGCCGTTCGATCTTTCGTCGTTCCAGTCGATGTGCCTTTACGGGTGGCCCGGCAACGTGCGCGAGCTGAACAAGGCGATCATCAGCGCCGAAGCGCTGGCGCGCGGCGCGGAGAGGATCGGCTTCGACCACCTGCCAGCGGCGATCGCGGCCGTGCCGCGGCTGCGGTCGTCGCCCGGACGGCGCAAGTACCGCAAGCCGCCCTCGGCCGAGGAGCTGGAGGCGCTGATGAAGCGGTTCCAGGGCAACATGATGCGCGTCGCGCGCGAGCTGGATCGCAAGCCGGCGCTCGTCTACCGCTGGGCGCGGCGGTTCGGCCTGCCCGTCGCGGATTTCCGGCCCAAGGAGGCGGGGGGCAGCAGCGAAGGGGACAGCGACGAAGAGGCATGACGATTTCGGAGGGGCGGGGGAACAAACGGTCGCACATGTGGGCCCGTACCTCGGCCGTTCAATGGTTATGAAACCGAAACCATGAAGTTGGGGTTTGGCGACCGATTCCCTACCTGGTGCGCGGCGGATCACATATGGACGATCTGACCCGTTTTCTTCGCCCGGCCGGGGGTGGAATCTTCACCGTAAGCACTGGACGCGCCCAGCAGGAGGCGCTGCAGCGGCGGCTCTACGACGCGCCTGACGCCGACGACGTGCAACGGAAATGGCAGGCCGCGCTGGCGGCGGTGGCGGAGGCCCGCGCGGCGATCGTCGGCATCCCGTCCGACACCGGAGCCGGGCTGGTGCGGGGTGCGGCGTTCGGGCCCGAGGGGGTGCGGCGTGCGTTGCTGGCGGCGTATCCGGATTTCTCGGCGCGCGCGGCGCGAGCCGGAATCGTCGACGTCGGCGACGTATTCGCCGTGCCGCAGCTGCTGGATGACGACATGCTGAGCGATGAGCAGCGGCGGCGTACGCGCGCCGCGCTCTACGGGCCGGCGGCCGCGGCGGACAGCGGGTTGCCGGTGGCGCCGCTGTCGATCGCGGAGCGCGTGATCACGGAGTTGCTGGCGCGCAACCCGCGGTTGGGAATCTTCATGATCGGCGGCGACCATTCCGTGGCGTGGCCGGTCGTGGCCGCGCTTTCGCGCGCCGTCTCCGAGCCGTGGGCGATCGTTCACGTCGACGCGCACACCGATCTGTTGCCCGAGCGGCTGGGTGTGCGGCTCTGCTTCGCGACCTGGGCGTATCACGCCAACGAGCTGCTCGGCCGCGGGGGACGGCTGGTCCAGGTCGGGGTGCGCGCGTCGTCGCGGTCGAAGCAGCACTGGGAATCGACGCTGGGCGTGCGCCAGTTCTGGGCGGACGAGGTGCGCGCGCGTGGCGACGCGGTGATCGACGACGTCGTCGGGCACCTGCGCGGGCTCGGCGTCGCGCGCGTCTACCTGTCCAACGACATCGACGCGACCGACAGCGCGGCGGCGCCGTCGACGGGCGCGCCGGAGGCGAATGGACTCGCGCCGGCGTTCGTGCGCGCGCTGATCGCGCGCGTCGCGGACGAATTTGCGCTGCTCGGGGGGGACGTGGTCGAGGTTGCACCGTCGATCGGCGGTCCGGAGGATGCGAGACGCACCACGGCGGTTGCGGCCGGGTATATGCTCGAGACGTTGGCGGCGATGACAGACGCGTCGGAATTGCGACAACTTCGGCAGTGACGATGCCCAGACCACCGGACGAAGACATCACGCAACAGACGGACGATTCGATCATCCGTGCGGCGTGGGACGCGTTCGACGCGGGAAAGCTGGAGACGGCACGGAAGCGGGCCGAGCGGCTCGGGGACGGATCGCCGGAGGGCCTGTACCTGCGCGCGGCGTGCTGCCGGGAAGAGGACGACAGGCCGGGCGCGATCAAGCTGCTCCGCCAGGCGATCGCGGCCGATGCGGAGTGGGCGTCGCCCGAGCTCGCTTTCGCAGAGCTGCTGGCCGAGGCGCCGGAATCGCTGGGCGAGGCGCGCAAGCACGCGAAGCGCGCGGTCGACCTGGCAGAGGAAGAGGAAGAATATCTGTCGGCGCTGGCGCTGAAGGCGGGGCTGGAGGCGGAAGCGGGCGAGGCCGACGAGGCGCGCCGGACGCTGGCCGAGCTGCCGCCGCCCGAGGTCGCGCTCGGCAACCCGGACGCGGCGCTCGAGATCGCCGACCTGCACCTGGCGCTCGGCGACGCCGAGCTGGCGCGCGCGCGGCTGCGGACGCTGACCGACGCGCTGCCCGATTCGGCCGAGGCGTGGCACGCGCTCGGCTGCGCGGCCTCCGACCTGGGCGACGACGAGGAGATGCGCGCGGCCTGGAAGCGGACCTGGTCGCTGGACGCGGCGCCCGGCGCAGCCCGCGGTGAGCGGCGGCGCTTCACCGACGAACAGGTGGGCGCGATCGCCGAGCAGGCGCTGGGCGAGCTGCCCGAGCGCGTGCGCCAGCTGCTGCGGGACGTCCCGATCATCATCGCGGAGCAGCCGGCCGAGTCGGACGTCGACGCCGGCGTGGACCCGCGGTCGCTCGGGCTGTTCTCCGGCACGGCCTACCCCGACGCGTCGCACCTGGGCGGGCAGCCGGGGTTGACCCAGATCCTGATCTTCCGGCGCAACCTGGAGCGCGTGGTCGGCAGCGACGAGGAGCTGCGCGAGGAGATCCGGACGACGCTGATCCACGAGACCGGCCATTTCTTCGGCATGAGCGACGACGACCTGGAAGGCCTCGGGCTGGGCTGACCCTCTGGTCCCCTCGCCCCGCGAAGCGGGAGAGGGCTAGGGTGAGGGGCCGGCCCTGCGCCTTGACAACGCAGGCCCTCCTAACCATGATGCGCGCCGAAATATGGCGAACCTCAAGTCAGCGGAGAAGGCGAACCGGCAGCGGATCCGGCGCACGTCGCGCAACACGGCCCAGAAGACGGCCATGCGCACCATCATCAAACGGCTGCGGGCGGCGATCGGCGGCAAGAAGGCGAAGGAGGCAGAGGTGCTGCTCAAGACGGCGGTTTCGGCGATCGACAGCGCGGCGTCCAAGGGCGTCATCAAGCGCGGCACGGCGTCGCGGTCGGTTTCGCGCCTCACGGTCGCGGTTTCGGCCCTGAAGGCCTAGCGCAGGCCTAGCGCGCCTCCGCCAGCGACTGGACGAGG
>DATFXS010000733.1:0-3631 GCA_035315605.1 Polyangia bacterium | reverse complement strand
GATCGGGGCGAAGCGCGCGCCCGCGATCGCCTCCGCGATCTGCTTCACCTCCGCGGCCGGCGTCACCTGGTCGGCGACGCCGCACACGACCAGCGTCGGGCAGGCGATCGCGCCCAGCTCGCCGGAGCGGTCCGGGCGATCGCGGAGCGCCTCGATGCCCGCGCGCAGGCTGGCGGCGCGCGGCTCGGCGCGGGCGGTGACGTGGGCGATCAGCGAAGGCGGCGCGTGGGGCGACAGCAGCCTGGGCAGCGACGTGGCCAGGTAGACGATCGGGCCCGCGTTCGCCAGCGTCGCCAGCGCGGTTGCGCGGGCGGCGCGCGTCTCGGGGCTGTCCGCGGCGGCGCGCGTGTCGGCGAGCACCAGCGCCGACAGGCGGTCGCGGTGGCGGGCCGCGAACGCCAGCGCCGCGTACCCGCCCATCGACATGCCGAGCACGGTGGCGCGCGTGACGTCCAGACGGTCGAGCAGCGCCGCCAGATCGTCGGCGAGATCGGCGATCGCGAACGGGCCCGCCGGCGGCAGCTCGCCGAAGCCGCGCGCGTCGACGGTGATCACGCGGCGGCGCGCCGCGAGCGCGTCCGCGACGCCGGCCCAGATGGTGCGCGAGAAGGGGAACGGGTGCAGCAGAACCGTGGCCGGACCGCTGCCGCGATCGTCGTAGCCGATCGGTGTCGCCCCCGAGCTCGCCATATCGATGTGAAAGCTACCGTAGTGCCGGGGATAAGGAAAACCAGCCGCAGGGCTCGACCAAACGCGGCCCGTTTCAGGCGCCAGTCGGGGGGCAGGGTGCGACGCCGCAGAACGGGGACGAGAACGTGCCGTCGAGCGTGGCGGTCCCGTCGAGGACAGTGAACGAGCCCTCGACGTGAGAGACGGGGCCGCCGTCCGGGGCCGTCTCGGGCGCATCGGCAGTCGAGGTGATGGTGACGGTCGCCGCCCCCTGCCGACCGGAGATCCCGGCGTGGACAGTCTGCGTGCCCATCAACAACCGGATTGCCGTCCCGCCGTCCAGTGTCTGGGCGAAGAGGCTGAACGAGATCGCCGGTGTGGATGCCCCGTTGCCTGCGATCATGAACTGGACCGTCGGCGTCGGCACGCAGACCTGCCCGCTCACGACGATCGCGGTCGCCACGAACGGACCGTCAGCGGTGCTGCCGGTCCCGCTGACGGTGCCGTCACCGCACGAGGTGAGCGCCGGCGCGTCCGTGCTTTGGGCGCCGTCCGGCGACGGCGAATCCGACACCGGCAGGCTGGAGCGGCATGACGCCGCGGACGACACGCCGAGAATCAGCCCGAGAGTCGCCGCCCACCGAAGACGCATCCCGTGGAGCTTAACTCACAAGCTCAGGGCCTGGAGAGGGCGGCGTGATCGGCGAGCAGCTTTTCGGCGGTGACGAAGCGCGGCTCGATGTCGACCGGGACCTTGGTGAGGCGATCGAGGACGGCCTTCACCTCCGGGCGGATGGCGGCGCGCGTTCGCAGCATCTCGGCGGCCTTCGCGCCGTCGCCCGCCGCCTGGACGTTCATGATCTCGGCGGTCAGCGCGCGCACCGCCTGCTTGGCCTTGGTCGGATCGACGGAGAACGTCCCGTCCTTCGCGACCTGGACCGCGCCCGCGTCGAGCAGCGCGTTCAGCTGCAGCGCCATCCCGGTGGCGTGGGCGTCCGCGCCGAAGCGGAGGCTGCGGAAGGCGGACGCCAGGAACGTCACGTAGACCGATCGCTCCATCCCCCGGTCGAGCACGCCCTTGTCGATCAGGAACTGCAGGGCGAAGAGGCCGGAGACGTCGGCCTTCGCCTCCTCGAGCGCGCCGTAGCTCTGTTGCAGCGCGGCCCGCACGGTCATCGTCTTGCCGGCGACCGTCGCCTGGTGTGGGCCGAGGCCGTGCATCAGCTCGTGCATCAGGATGTGCGTGAAGAACGCGTCGAACGAGACGGCCGATCGGTCGCGCGGCGCGAGCGCGATGCGGGCGATCGGCGTCAGCACGCGGTCGAACTTCGCGCGCTGCACGTTCTTGATCAGCGTCCGCTTGCTGCCGACCTGCTTGATGATCCGTTCGTCGTTGGGGAGGTTGAAGGCGGCCGCCTGGACCGCCTTGTTGGCGTCGCCGGCGCAGAAGATCTGGTTGACGACCCGGATCGGCGCCGCGGCGCCCAGCTTCGGGTTGCGAAGCTTCGCGTCGATCGGCAGGTTGTTCTCGATCTCCTGCAGCTCGCCGGCGAACTTGGCCAGCTTCGCGGTCTCCGCGTCGTCGCGCAGGCTGACGTAGGCCTCGAACGACGCCTTGGCGCTGAACCAGTTGTCCTCGTACACCTCGTACGGGCCGATGGTCGGTTCGATGCTGGCGTCCAGCTTCATCCAGGCGACGTCGCTGTCGTAGTAATCGTTGGAGAGGAAGGCGGCGGCGCGGCCTTCCAGGAACGCGCGCAGGGTCGGCTGCTGCGTCAGCCGGGCCGCATCGCGCAGCCGCCCGGCCGCCAGCGCCAGCTCGCCCTGGTATTCGACGCCGTACGGGATCGCCTGCAGCTTGCCGTCGGGGCCGCGCCGGATGGTCGTGAAGAATCCCTCCGCGGCCGCGCGCGCCGGCCCGGGCAGCGTCCGCATCCAGGTCTCCACCTCCGCCTTGGTCGCGCCCGCGGGATAGAAGTTGGCCTCGGGTGGCTTCGGCCCGACGCCGGGCAGGAACGGCCGGTCGCCGTCGAGGCGCAGCCAGGGCCCCTTGTTCTGCAGGAACGCGTGCAGGCGCGCCTGTCCGAGCGGCGAATGATCGCGCGTCAGATCGAGCAGGAGTGTCTCGTTCCCCGCCCAGACCTGCCGCAGCGCGAGAGCATCCATGATCTTCGAGGCCGCGATCAGCTCCGCCAGCGCGGCGCGCTCGCTCGCCGGCAACGCCGTCACATCGACCGTGAGATCGACCGGCGCGAGGCGTGCCGACAGCTTGTTCAGCGCGGCGGCGTCGGGGAGAGTCGCGGGCGCGGCCCCGGGATTGGAGAGCGCGCGGGTTGCGGATGCCAGACCGACGAAGACGACGCCGATGCAGACGACCCTGATCATGCGGCGAATGTAACGCAGGTGCGCGCCGGCTTCATTGCGGCAGCGCGATCGAATTTTCCTCGCGCCAGAGCAGCTTCGGATCGGGCTTGACGCGCATCTTCATGGCCTTCCAGTCGAAGTACATGTAGAGGCCCTGTGTTTGAAGCCATTCGTCCCAGGCCACGGCGTCGGGTCCGAATTTTTCTTCGGTCAGCAGCTCCAGCTCCGCCGCCAGCGCTCTCGCGACCTCCTCGTCCTTCTTGGCCTCGGTCGAGTCGCCGCGGCTCTTGGCCCGTGCAATCCGCGACGCGAGGACCGACAGGAGTTCGATCTCGTTGGTCACCTCCTGCCTGGACATCTTTGCGAGCAGCGGAAGCCTCGGGTCGCCGGCCTGCAAACCGACCTTCTTGTGGTCGATGAACTCCGACCACATGTGCTCGATCACGCGCAGACGTGATGCCGGTGTTGCGCTGGTGACGACGCCCATCCGGACACAGGCGACCTCGCTCAGCACCCAGTTCGCGCGTCCGCCGACGACGAAGAGGTCGTCCGCCTCGCGCAAGGCCTCGGTGTCGGGCGGAAGATCGCCGAGGGTCAC
>DATFXS010000732.1:0-3253 GCA_035315605.1 Polyangia bacterium | reverse complement strand
ACGGCGGCGGGGCGCGCGCTCCGCACAGGCGATCCGCTCGGCGCGCTCAACCGGGTTGCGCTGCGCGACGATCCGGCGGCCCTCGCGCTGCGCGGGATCGCGATGGCCCAGCTCGGGGATCTCGGTCGGGCGCGGGAGCTGCTGCGGCGGGCGGCGCGCGGCTTCGGTCCGCGTGAGGCGGTCGGGCGGGCGCGCTGCCTGACCGCGGAGGCGGAGGTGGCGCTGGCGGCGCGCGATCTCGCCGGCCCGTCGCGGGCGCTGGCCGAGGCGCTGCGCACGTTCGCCGCCCACGGCGATCGCGAGAACGCGGTCCACGCGCGCCTGCTGCAGATCCGGCGCCACCTGTTGCTCGGCCACGTCGACGAAGCGGCGGGCGCCTGCGCGCTCCTCGATGTCGGCGCCGCGCCCGCCCGGCTGGAGGCCGTCGCCCGCCTGCTGACGTTCGAGATCGCGCTCCGCCGGATCCAGGCCGAGCCGGCGCGCGCCGCCCTCGCCGACGCGCGCGCGGCGGCGGCCCGGTCGGGCATCGCGGCGCTGTCTGCCGAGGTCGAGCGCGCGGGCCAGGCCCTCGTGCTGCCGGCCGCGCGCCTGATTTCTGGCGGCGAGGTCCGATCGCTCACACTCGCCGAGGTCGAGGCCGCGCTCGCGTCGCCGGACCTGGTCGTCGACGGCTGCCGGCGCACCGCCCGCCGCGGAGATCGCGTCGTGCAGCTGTCGCGCCGGCCGGTGCTGTTCGCGCTGCTGCGCCCGCTGGCGGAAGCGTGGCCCGGCGAGGCGACGCGCGACGCGCTGATCGAACGCGCCTTCGAAACCCGGGGGCCGAACGCGTCTCACCGCGCGCGCTTGCGGGTCGAGATGGGCCGCTTGCGCCGCGAGCTGCGCCCGCTGGCCGACATCCGCGCCACGGCCGGCGGGTTCGCCCTGCTGCCCCGGGCAGCGCGCGGCGTCCGGCTGCTCGCGCCGCCCATCGAGAGCCCGGACGCCGCCGTCCTCGCCCTGCTCGCCGACGGCGAGGCCTGGTCGACCTCGGCGCTCGCGCTGGCCCTCGGCGCCAGCCAGCGGACGGCGCAACGATCGCTCGCCGCGCTCGAAGCGGCCGGCCAGGTGCGCGCGCTCGGACGCGGCCGCTCGCAGCGCTGGTTGTCGGCGCCCGTCGCGGGATTCGCGACGACGTTGTTACTCCCGGTCGCCGACAGCTTCGGGTAGGAAAAGGACGGGAGCGGAAAGGAGCAGTCGATGGCCAAGCGGACGAAGGATGAGCAGCCGGCCGAGATCGTGCGCGAGTACGGGCCCTACCCCGACGCCGCCCACGTCCGCGGCGTCACCTTCGACGGGCGGCTGGTCTGGTTCGCCGGCGACGAGAAGCTGCAGGCCTTCGACCCGACGAGCGGCGACCGCGTGCGCGCCCTCGACGTCGCCTGCGACGCCGGAACCGCCTTCGACGGTCGCCACCTCTTCCAGATCGCCGCCGACCGCATCAACAAGATCGACCCCGCGACCGGCAAGGTCCTGGCGACAATCCCCGCCCCGGGCGGCGGGCGCGACTCCGGGCTGGCGTGGGCCGAGGGAACGCTGTGGGTCGGCCAGTATCGCGACCGGAAGATTCATCAGATCGATCCCGGAACGGGCGCCGTCCTGCGCACGATCGAATCGAACCGCTTCGTCACCGGCGTCACCTGGGTCGACGGCGAGCTCTGGCACGGGACGGATGAGGGCGACGAATCCGAGATCCGTCGCATCGACGCGGACACGGGCGAGGTGTTGACCCGGCTGGCGCTGCCGGAGGGGAAGACGGTGAGCGGACTAGAATCCGACGGAGGCGATCTGCTGTACGCGGGCGGTGGCGTCAGCGGGCGCGTGCGCGCCGTGCGCCGCCCGCGCCGGCGATAGCGAGTCAGGCTCGATCGACCGGCACGAAGACGCACCCGGCTCGGAGTAGACGTCGTCATCCGTGCTGCCGGCCGGTGGCGACGAGATCCTTCACGAACACGCCGGCCGCCATCCGGGACGGCCGCCACGGAACGTCCGCCGTGTCCACCGCGCGAAACGCGCCACGTTCCAATTCGAGCATGCTTTCGATCCTACAACCTTTTCATTACAAATATCGGATTAAGTTATTGATATAATTCGCTTTTATCTGATATTTTGACTGTAATTTCGCGCCCAAATCGGGTATCGTGAAGGGGTCGGTCGACGGGCCCTTGAGCGACGGTCGCTCGGGCAGCGTGAGGCCACATCTCTGCGAGGAGGACAGCGTGGACGAATACGACGCCAGTACGATCGTTGTGCTCGAGGGTCTCGAGCCGGTGCGGCGGCGCCCCGGCATGTACATCGGCGACACGGAGGACGGCACGGGGCTGCACCACATGCTCTGGGAGGTCGTCGGCAACAGCGTGGACGAACATCTGGCAGGGCACGCGAGCTACCTGCGCGTTGCGTTCCACGACGACGGCGCCGTCAGCGTGGATGACGACGGCCGCGGGATTCCGATCGGAATCATGCCGGGCGAGCGCGACCTGACCACCCTGGAAGTGGTGATGACCCGACTGCACGCGGGTTCGTCGTGGCGCGCGACGCACGTGCACGTCGGACATCTGTGGGGGGTCGGCATCGCCGCCGTCAACGGGCTGTCGTCGCGCCTGGAGGTCGAGGTCTGCCGTGACGGGCGCCGCCACGCGCAGGACTACGTCATCGGCAAGCCGCAGGGACCGGTTCGCGATCTCGGTCCGACGGAGCGCAACGGCACGCGCATCACGTTTCTGCCCGACTTCTCGCTGCTGCGACGGCGCCCCTGGGATCGGGCGATGGTCGCGCGGCGCCTGCGGGAGCTCGCCGCCCTCAGCCCGCGGCTGACGACCATCGTCGACGACGACGCCTTCCGCTGTCCGGCCGGCCTCGTCGACCACGTCCGGTTTCTCGGGCGCGGCCAGCGCTCGCTGCACGGCGAGCCCGTTCGCCTCGCAGGCACGCGCGACGACGTCGGCGTCGACGTCGCGCTGTCGTGGACGGCGGGCGCGCGCACGCGCGTGCGGGGCTTCGTCGGCCACGCACCCGCCCGGCGCGGCACGCACCTCCAGGGCCTCGCCCGCGGTCTCTTCCAGGCATTCGAGGCGCTCGACCCGGCCCGGTTCGGCGCGGTCCACCGCGCCGCCTTTCGCGAGGTTCTGGACCGCGGGCTGATGGCGGCGGTCCACGTCACACTCGCGCATCCGCGGTTCGGCTCGCCGTCGCGGGACCAGCTCTCGAACCCGGA
>DATFXS010000731.1:0-2442 GCA_035315605.1 Polyangia bacterium | reverse complement strand
GCCGACGCGACCTACATCGGCGTGTCGACGGCCAGCCCCAGCATGACGACGTCCGTCCGGTCGGTGCGGGACGTGATGATCGGCCTCGGCGGCGAAGGGGAGGCGCGCGTCGCGATCGTGGCGTCGGCCTGGCTGTTTGCCCGTTTTGCGGCGCTGGGCGTGCTCAACGGCTCGCGTTACGACGTGGCCGGCGCGCCGGTTCTCGACACGTCGCGGCTGGAGGTTTCCGGCAGCATCGGGGCGGGGGTCGGCCTGCCGTGAGGTCGATTTTTCCTGCTAACCGAGCGGGCGGGGTGGCCCACTATGAATGAAGTGGGGGACATGCCTGATCCGTCACGCCCGCAGCCGCCGCAGGTGGCCGCCCTGGTCGATCGGGCGCGGCGTCGCGATCCGGCCGCGTTCCGGGATCTGTTCCATTCCCACGTCGGCGCCGTGCACCGGGTGGTCCGGCGGATGGTGGGGGGGCGCGAGGACGTCGAGGACCTGGTGCAGACGACGTTCGTGGAGGCGTTTCGCTCGCTGCCCGATTTCCGCGGCGACGCGCTGTTCTCGACCTGGCTGACGCGGATCGCGATCCGGGTGACGATGCGCGCGGTTCGCCGGCGGCACCCAGGCACGTCGTCGCTGGACGAGGTGGCGGAGCCGGCGTCGGTCACGCCGGGCCCCGAGCGCGTCACGTCCGCGCGCGAGACGCTGGTGCTGGTCGAGGGGTTGCTGGCCGAGCTGCGCCCGAAGCGCCGGGCCGCGTTCGTCCTCCACGTGCTAGAGGGCTATTCGATGGAAGAGGTTGCGGCGATCCTGAGCGCGTCGACCGCGGCCGTGAAGGTACGCGTCCACGACGCCCGCCGGCACATCGAGCGCCGCTTGAAACAGAACCCCGCCCTGGTCACGACGCTGTCGCGCGCGGGAGGCCAGTCATGACGGGCTTGCGCTGCGCCGACGTCGAGGCGCGCTTCGTCGACGCGTTCGATGGGCGGCTCGATCCAGCCGAGAGCGTCCGCTTTCATTCTCATCTGGAGGGCTGCGCGGCCTGTCGTGAGCGCGCGGCGCTCTGGCGCGCGCTGACGCCGCGGATGCGCGAGGCGGTCCCGCCCGCTCCGGACGCGATGGCCACCCGGCGGATGCGGATCGAGATCGATCGCCAGCTCGCCGGCGGGGCCGCGGCGTCGTCGCCGGCCCGTCGCTGGTGGTCGTGGTCGGTGCCTGCGTTCGGGTTGGTCGCGGCCGCTGCCATCGTCGTCGTCTGGCTGCGGGTCGGCCGGCCGGCGCCGGCGTCGACCGTCGGCTACGCCGCCATCACGGCTGTGCGCGGCGATGCTCGCCTCGGCGATCGCGCGCCGGGCGCCGCGGCGCGGGTCCCGGTCGGGGCGCCGATCGCGCTGTCGGCTGGCGCGGCCGTCGAGCTGACGCTCGACGGTGGGGCCACCCTGCACGTGGAAGGGCCGGGCCGCCTGGCGCTGGAAGGCAGCGCGCGTGACGTCGCGATCCGACTGGGCGAAGGGAAGCTGGAGGCGCAGGTCACGCACCGCCGGGCCGACGAGAGGTTCGTCGTCATCACGAAAGAGGTGCGGGTCGAGGTGCGCGGCACCCGATTCGCGGTCGTTGCGGGCGCAGCCGGATCGCACGTCCGGGTGACCGACGGGCAGGTGGCGGTGCAGCTGGCCGACGGGAGCACGCGCCTGGTCTCCGCGGGCGCGGAGCTGGATTCGACGATGCCGGACGGCGAGACGACGGCGGAGACCGACACGCCTGCCGACGTCGGGACGGCCGCGGACGTCAATCGATCGCCAAGCTGCGCAGGGATCGCGCGCTCGTGCGAGGCGACGGCGCGTGCCGTCCGCGCCGCCATGCGCGCCGGCGATTCCGAACGGGCGCTGCGCATGATCGCCGACGCCCGCCGCGCCGCCCGGCCCGGCGAGGCGAGCTGCCCGGGCGGAGCGGGCGCCTGCGACGACGAGCTTCGCTATCTCCACGCCGAGGCGCTGAACCAGGCGGGCCGGCTCGACGACGCGGTCGCCGCGTACCGTGCGCTCGATCGGCGGGGCGCGCCGTCGGCGATGCGCCAGAACGCGCTCTACGCGGCGGCGCAGATCGAACGGCGGCAGGGCCGCACGGCGGCCGCGGGCGCCGATTTCGAGCGTGCGCTGGCGGCGGCGCCGCGCGGCGCGCTGCACGAGGACGCGCTGGTCGGCGCGATGGAGAGCGCGCAGGGATCGGGCGATCCGGCGCGCGCGCGCGCGCTGGCGACGCGCTACCTCCGCGAATTCCCGCGCGGGCTGGCCGCGCTCGTTGCCCATCGACTGGTCGGCGACGGCCCGCCTTGAAGCGGACGGTCGCGGTCTGGGTGGCGCTGGCGGCGCTGGCGACGGGCTGCCGGCGCGACGTCGAGCTGACCATCCCGAGGCCGCTGCCGAGCGTCCACTGCGTCGCAAACGGCGGCGG
>DATFXS010000730.1:0-3062 GCA_035315605.1 Polyangia bacterium | reverse complement strand
CGAGCTCGAACATCGTCACCTCGCGCTTGCCGCGGTCGCCGATGCGGAACGGCACCACCGCCGCGCCGATGCCGGCGCCGACGTAGACGGCGCCCGCGGGCTCGTGATCGGCGCGCTGGCCGGCGTGGCGGCGCGATCCGTAAAGACCGTGGACGTACTTGTGCCCGGCGAGCTTGCCGACGGCGAACTCGTGCAGCCGCGCCAGCGTCACCTGGCCGCCGTGCGTGTGACCCGACAGGACCAGCGGCACCCCGTGCCGCCACAGTCCGTCCGCCTCCTCGGCGATGTGCGAAAGGCCGATGATCGGGATGTCGTGGCGGAGCCCCTTCACGGCCTCGTCGCGGCGCGCGTGCGCCGTGTAGGCGTCGTCGAGGCCGACCACCTGCAGGCGTTCGTGGCGCAACGTGATCGTCGTATGGCGGTTGCACAGCACCTCGACGCCGCCGCGTTCCAGCGCGTGCCGGACCTCGTCGGCGCCCGACCAGTGATCGTGGTTGCCGAGCACGGCCATGACCGGCGCCTGGAACGCGCGCATCACCTGCGTCAGCTGATCCAGGTAGAGCTGGCTGTGACAGACGAAGTCGCCCGACAGCAGAATCAGGTCGGGCTTCTCGGCGTTCGTCATCTCCACCGCGGTCAGCTGGACCTCGACGGGCGTGATGCGGCCGACGTGCTGATCGGTCAGGTGGGCGATCCGCAGGTGCGCGATCTGATCGCGGTAGGTCGCCGGTCCGGCGAACCGGCGCAGCTCGATGCCGTAGCGGCGCGAAGCGAGCGAAGGCCGCCAGCTCGCGTGCGCGCGACGGGCTGCCATGCGGGCAGCCCACGCGACAGTCGCGTCCACGGAGGCGGGAATCGGCGGAGACGAACCGGCCACGGGAACCCGCCTATCTTAATGCCCGCGCTTCGCCAGCGCACCAGCAAATGGCGCGCACTTCGCCTTACACCGTTTGCGGGCCGAGACCAACATCGGTCATCAACTGACGGGCGCGCGGCCCTGAATGAGACGCACCGCCACCAGAACGATGGCGGCGACCAGCAGCAGGTGAATGAAGCCGCCCAGCGTGTACGAGCTGACGAGGCCCAGCACCCACAGCACCAGCAAGATGATCGACAGGGTCCAAAGCATCACGGACCTCCCTTTTCGAACCTGGAGCCTGGAATCAGCCGGTCAAGCGGCCGCGACCAGGTCGAGGAACGCCTTCGCCGCGTGGCTGAGCGTCCGGGCCTTCGCGTACAGCAGACGGACCTTGCGCTCGACGTGCAGCTCTTTCACGGTCACCTCGCGGAGGACGCCGGTCTCGACGTCCTGGCGCACGCACATGCGCGGCAGGAACGCGACGCCCTCGCCGTTCTGGACCAGCCGGCGGATCGTCTCGAGCGTCGGCATCTCGACGTCCATGTTCAGCGGCACCTTGTGGCGCTGGAATTCGCGCAGCACGACGTCGCGGTAGGGCGACAGCACGTTGTGGGCGATGAAGATCTCCTTGCCGAGCTCGGCGATCGAGACGCTGCGCCGTCGGGCCAGGCGGTGCTTCGGCGACACGATGAACGCCAGCGCGTCGGTGTAGAGGACCTTCGTCTGCAGACGGGGATCGCCCGGATCGTAGCTGGTGACCCCGAGCTCGAGGTCGCCCTCGACCAGCTGGGCCGGGATCTTGCTGGACTGACTGCGCCGGATCTGGACCTTGATCTTGGGAAAGCTGGCGCGGTACCGCTCGATGTGCGGCAAGAGGTACAGCGTCGACGATTCGTTGGCGCCGATGGTCAGTCGCCCCGCCGACCGATCGCGCAGCTCGGCGAGGGCCGAGGTCAGCTCCTGCTCGAGGTTGTTGAACCGGCGCGCGTGCTCGAACACGACCCGCCCCGCGTCGGTCAGCACCAGCTCCTTGGCGCCGCGCATGTCGCGGTCGATCAGCGTCTCGCCCAGCTCCGATTCCAGACGCTGGACGGCCAGCGACACGGCCGGCTGGGTGCGGAACAGCTTCTCCGCGGCGCGCGAGAAGCTCCGCTCCGACACGACCGTCGAGAACACCTGCAGCGCGTACAGCTCCACGGGCTCATCCTAGCCCAGGCAGGAATAAGTGGCAGTTATGCTGACGAGAAAAATTATAAATTTGCTCAATCTCAACCGGCGCGCCAGATTCACGGCATGGCGACGTCCCCCAAGGTCTTCATCTTCGACACCACGCTGCGCGACGGCGAGCAGGCCCCTGGCTGCAGCATGACGACACCCGAGAAGCTGCGCATGGCCAGCAAGCTCGCCGAGCTCGGCGTGGACATCATGGAGGCCGGGTTCCCGATCGCGTCGACGGGCGATTTCGAGGCGGTGCAGGCGGTCAGCCGCGCGCTGCCGGTGAAGGTGGCCGCCCTGGCGCGCTGCACGGCGCTGGACATCGAGCGCGCCGCGCAGGCGCTGGACAAGGCCAAGAGCCCGCCGCGCATCCACACGTTCCTCGCGACCAGCGACATCCACCTCAAGTACAAGCTGAAGAAGACGCAGGCCCAGGTCCTCGACGAGGCGGCCAAGGCGGTGGCGCTGGCGCGCAAGTACGTCGACGACGTCGAGTTCTCCGCCGAGGACGGCGGTCGCACCGAGGTCGGCTATCTGGTCGACGTGTCCCGCGCGGTCGTCGCGGCGGGCGCCAGCACGGTCAACATCCCCGACACCGTCGGCTTCCAGATCCCCGAGGAGTACGGCGCGCTGATCGGCGAGGTCGCCGAGGCGCTCGGGTCCTCTGCCGTGGTGAGCGTCCACTGCCACAACGACCTTGGCCTCGCCGTCGCGAACTCGCTGGCGGCCGTGCAGAACGGCGCGCGGCAGGTCGAATGCACGGTCAACGGCATCGGCGAGCGCGCCGGCAACTGCTCGCTCGAGGAGATCGTGATGGTGCTGAAGACGCATCGCGACCGCCTCGGCCTCGAGACCGGCATCCAGACGACGCAGCTCTACCCGGCCAGCCAGCTGCTGACCGAGATCATCGGCGTCGCCGTCCAGCCGAACAAGGCGATCGTCGGGAGCAACGCGTTCGCGCACGAGGCCGGCATCCACCAGGACGGCT
>DATFXS010000729.1:0-4654 GCA_035315605.1 Polyangia bacterium | reverse complement strand
GTCACGATCAGATCGTCCGTGCCTGGGCTGCCGGGAACCGCGAGCAGCTTCCGCCCGAGCTTGGCCGCCGCGCGTGCCGTGATCAGCGCGCCCGAGGCGAACCCGGCCTCGACCACCAGGACGGTCTCCGCCAGCGCGGCGATGATGCGATTCCGCGCCGGGAACTGTCCATGGCGCGGCTGCGTGCCGGGCTCGTACTCCGACAGGAGGCCGCCCGCGGCCGCCACCTCGGCGAACAGCGCCGCATGGCGATCCGGGTAGACGACGTCGACGCCGCAGCCGAGGACGGCAAACGTCACCCCGCCCGCGTCCAGCGCGCCGCGGTGCGCGGCCGCGTCGATCCCGAGCGCGCCGCCAGAAACGATGGTGAAGCCGCGCCGCGCCGCCGAGGCGGCCAGCTCGCTCGCCAAGCGACACATCGCCGTCGAGGCGGCCCGGGCGCCCACGATCGCCAGGCCCCGGTCGCCCCGACGCGGGAGGCGCCCGACATACCAGAGCTCGCGGACCGGCTGAGCCATCGAGGCCAACTCGGCCGGAAAGCCCGCTTCATTTAGAAGCACCCGGATGGGGCTGATTGGCTGCGTCGGAAGGGGCACCGCAGCTCTTGTCGGAAGCAAGAAGCCGCGGTTGTGGTCCCCTGAGCGGAACATCGTGAGCCGATGCTGATAGCCCCGCTCCCGGCCCCGGTCAAGCAATGACGCCGCCGGGCCAATAATATCAATATGTTACAAGGCCCCCCCCGCAGGGGACCCTGGGCGGTGCGTTATTTCGCCCTGCCGGAGCGCCTCAAGAACGGCAATTGGCCATGCACTTCGCGTTCTCGGCAAAGTCGGTGACCGGCGCGCAGACCTCCTTGCAGCGCTGATCGTGGCGCTCCCTTTCCTTCCGTCGCTCCTCGCGGTCGTGCGCCAGCTGCTGCTGCTCGCCCGGCGTGAACGTTTCCTGGATCTGGCCGTTCTCCCGCAAGTCGATGATGCTGCCGCGGGGAAGCGTCCGCCCACCGATCTCACGCGGCGTGGAGATCGAGATCTGCGTCAGCTGCATGTTCGAGAACAGGTTGCCGGTGAAGAACGCCCGATCTCCCTGCTGCGCCTGGATAATCCCGTATTCCTGAGGTCCGCCCAGATGCACCACCCCGTTCCAGTTGTAGACGTCGCCCGTGATGATGCTGTTGGCCTTCTTGAGCTCGAACCACGAGCCGGCCGGGATGATCACGCCCTTGATCGTCAGCGCCTCCGCCGTCTGCAACTGGAAGTCCTGACCGTCTTCCTGCACCACCGAGCCGGCCGCGACGTCGAACCCGGAGACCTTCGCGGGCTTGGTCAGGCGAACCGCGCGGGGCGTCCCGCCACTCTGCGCGACGGTCTCCCGGTCCTGCTCGGGCAGCTTGCTGATGGGCGTCGAATGGATGAACAGGCCGCAGCCCGTGATCAGCAGGGCGGCCGTTGCATAAAGCGGCGTCACGTATGAGCTTCGAGGATTGCGTGTCATTTGAATCGTTGGCTCCTTTGCAAATTCCTGACGGACGGGGCCGAACACTGTCGCGCATCAGGGCGCACTTTTGCAAGATACCTTGGGCCTGTAGACTCCCGCGGTCGTAGTCATGGAGCGGCTGGAACGCGATCTTTGCGGCGAAATCGTCGATGGGCGGTTCCGCGTCGAAGAGAAATTGGGCAGCGGCGGCATGGGGACGGTGTGGCGCGTCCAGCACGTCGTCTCCTTGCAGCGGTTCGCGCTGAAGACGCTGGATCCGACCTACGCGCACCAGGAAGAGGCGACGCAGCGGTTCCTGCGCGAGGCGCGCAGCGCCGCGGCCCTGAAGACGCGGCATGCGGTGCGGATCGTCGACGCCCACATGAACCATCAGCACCAGGGCGCGCCGCTGCCGTTCCTGGTGATGGAGCTGCTGGAGGGGCAGAACCTGCACCAGATTCTGGACGCGCGCGCGCGCCTGTCGCCCGGCGAGCTGGTCTGGCTGGCCGGTCAGCTGGGGCGGGCGCTGGACGCCGCGCACAGGCAAGGGATCGTTCACCGCGATCTCAAGCCGAGCAACGTGTTCATCGCCGCCGACGACGACGGCCAGCCGATCGTGAAGCTGTGCGACTTCGGGATCGCGAAGCTGACCGGCGACGCGACGGCGCTGGCGGACGCGAGCATGTCGACGCGAACGGGCGCGATGCTCGGCACGCCGATGTACCTGGCGCCCGAATTGCTGCGCGGGGCGGGCTCCGCGGTTCCCGCCACGGATCAGTGGTCGCTGGGCCTGCTCGGTTTCCGCGCGCTGGCTGGCGTCGAGTACTTCGCGCACGTGCGCGGGTTTCCGGATCTCGTGCTGAACATCGCCAACGATCCGCTGGTGCCGCCGTCGCAAAGAGCTTCCGGGCTGCCGCGCGCGTTCGACGGCTGGTTCCTTCGATCGTGCGCGCGCCGTCCCGAGGACCGTTTTCCCGACGTGCCGGCGCAGTCGGCGGCGCTGGCGCTGGCGCTGGGCAACCCGGCCCCGAGCCCGATTCACATAGACCCCGCCGCGGCCGCGATCGCTGCCGGCAACGCCGAGACGGCGCTGCAGCCGACCCCGCCCCCGGCCGCGGCCGGCGCGCCGGCCGCGCGGAGCGCGCCGCGACCGCGGCGGATGATCTACCTCGCCGGCGCCTCGGTCTGGGCGCTGTGCGCACTGGCGGCCCTCGGCTGGCTCGGTATGCGGAAGCGGACGGAGGTCCACGCGACCGTGACGGCGACGCCCGCGCCGACCCCGCCGGCGGTTGTGAACGCGCCGACGACGACCACGACCACGCGCACGCCCGCGGGCACGAGTGCGCCGAAGCCCATTGGCACCAGCGTGTCGGCGAGTCCCCCGACGGGCATGGCCGCGAAGGCGGAGCCGAAGTTGGAACCGAAGGCGGAACCGGTGCCCGTACGAAATGCTGCGACAGAGGTCATCGCCCCGCCGCCCGCGCCGCGCCACCGCCACCACGCATCGGCGACGCATCGGTCCGCGCCGGCGAACGCCGAGTCGAAGACCGCCGCCCCGCTGCCCAAGGGCGCGGCCTGTCGGCGCTCCGCCGAATGCGCGAGCGGTCTCTGCGCCGCCGAGACATGCCTTTGATCGCTCGCACATCGGTCGCTCGGCTCGGGACCGCGATCGGATTCGCGCTGGCCATCACCGCACCGGCGGGCCGCACGGTCGCAGCCCGTCCGGACAGCGCCGACCAGGACGCGTACGTGGCGGCGTTGACCCGCGCCATCGCGGCGAAGGAGCGCGCGCTCGACGTCAATGAACCGCCGCGCTGGGAGGAGGCGCTCCGGCTTTTCCAGGAAGCGGCCGCCCTCCGCTCGACGCGCGAATGCACCTACGAGATCGGCGTGGCCGCGGAGCACCTCTCCCGCACCGATCTGGCCGTGGAGGCCTACGAGACCGCGCTGGATCTCGGTCTGGTCGGGCCGGCGCGCACCCGGGCGCAGGCCTTCGTCGGCAAGCACGCGTCGGCGATGGCGCGACTGACCGTGCGCGGGCCCGCCGGCCGCCTGATCAATGTCGCGGGCGTCCAGCGCGGCCGGCTGCCGCTGCCGCGGCCCCTGGTCCTGTTCCCGGGCGACGTCCGGCTGGACGTCGCGGGCCCGTCCGGTGTCAGCGACAGCTTCACGGTTCGCCTCCGGGTCGGACAGCTCGACGAGCTGAACCTCGACCGGCCGGCCCAGGCGCCGCCGCAACCGGCCGCCGCCGGAACGCCGCCGCCTGCGGTCAGCGTGCCGCAGCCGGCGGCCACCCCGCCGATCGCGCTCGCGCCGTCCCCGCCCCCGCCGATTCCGATCACCCAGGCGCCGACGGGCCCGCCGCCAGGACCGGACACACCCGTCGAGCCAGAAACGACGGCTTCGTCTCGGGGCGTCTGGATCGCCGGCATCGGCGCCACTGTCGCGATCGCGGCTGCGATCCTCTTGCCCGTCAGCTCGTCCCAGATCGATACCAATCGCGGCAAGCTGATGGGTGAGTGCGCCACCGTGGTCATGAACGACACCTGCATGGCGATTGTCGGCCACGGCCCCGCCGCCCAGTCGTATGCCGACTCGATCGCCACCTGGAAGGCGATCCGGACGGGAGCCTACGTGGGCGTGGGCGTCGGGCTGGCCGCCGTCGCCGGCGGCCTGCTGCTCCGGTGGCACGACGGCTCCGAGACACCCGCCGCCCGACCCGCGCTGGTGCTCGACGGACAGGGCGGCCAGCTGCAGGTGGGGCTGATGTGGGCCCGATCATTTTGAGGTTTCGGTCACGATCGGCGAGCGACTTTTCCGATCGCGCGGCGTCAATCCTCAATGCGGACCGCGCCGCCCTCGCACGCCGGCGGCCCCCACCGACTTGCCATGCCCTGCCCTGACGAAGACACGTTCGCCCGCTTCGTCGAGGGGGTGCTGCAAC
The DNA here is from genome assembly GCA_035315605.1 of Polyangia bacterium. GTDB lineage: Bacteria > Myxococcota_A > Polyangia > Fen-1088 > Fen-1088 > JADGRB01. The sequence goes on along the minus strand of DATFXS010000729.1, from coordinate 237 downwards.
CCGACGCCGCGTCCGAGCTGGAGCGTCACGTCGACGGCTGCGCCGCCTGCGCCGATCTGGCGGCCGCGTTCGGCCGTTCCTATGCCGAGGGCGGCGGAGACCGGGAAACCGACGACGTGGACGACCGCCTGGCGCCGCTGGCCCTGGCGTTCGCCACGGTGCTGCACGTCGCCTGGGCGATCCTGATCCGCGGCGCGGCGGGCGCGCTGGCGGAGGCGGTGCCGGCGGTCGTCGCCG
>DATFXS010000728.1:0-10766 GCA_035315605.1 Polyangia bacterium | reverse complement strand
ACGCCGCCTCCGGTGTGGATGCAGCGAACGCCGCGCCCGCCGAGCGTGCGGAGCGCGCCGCCCCTGCGGGTCAGCCGTCTGGATCGCGAGGTGACGCTGGCCCGGGGCACGCTGGCCGGACTTTGCATGACGGTGTTCGCGGGCGGGATCATCTGCGCGCTGGCGCTCTACCGCTTCGTGCCGCGCCTGCGACCAGACGCCGGCAACAGCCCGGCGATCGTGGCCGGCGAGGCCGTCGCGAAGCCGATGCCCGCGCCGTCAATCGAGATCGCGCCGACGCAAGCCCCGCCCGCCGCCAAGGTGGCGGACGTCGAGCCGGAACCCGCGCCGCCCGCCACGCCGCCGGAGGCTGTGGCGGCCGCACCCAAGCCGATCCAGCTCGAGGCGACCCGGCCCGTTCATGTCGAGGCGCCCCGGCCCGTCCAGGCCGAAGCGCCCGCGCCGGAACCGAAGGCGACGCCGGCACCGAAGGTGGCGCCAGCACCGAAGGCGACCCCGCCGGAACCGAAGGCGCCGATCGCGCGCGTGGCGGTCCCGACCGAGTCCGCCCGCCGCGCGCCCGCTTCATCGCGACCGTCACCCGCCGCGCGTCCGACCCCGACGCCCGCGAAGCAGCACGGTCACACCCACAAGGCCGGGTCCCCGGGCGGCCCGGACAACGACAACATGCCGCCCACCGAAACGTGGGTGGACCCGTTCAAATGAACGGGTGACGCCCCTCGCGGATAACCGTCATTGCGTCCCTGACGGCGCGGAGGCGGCGATCGCGATCATCGCCGCGACGCCGAGGGCGATCAGAATGATCCCCACCGTCGGGTCGAACTTCTGGGCGTGCTCCGTGTTGCATTGGTACCTCTGAGCATCGAAGCTGACGTCCCTGCATTGCGCTTCGTCGACGATGCGGATCCCCGGACAGTTGCGCAGGCACGCCATGTACCGCTTGGTCTCGCCCGCGTGCACAAGCTGGCACTGCCGAAAGCACCCTTGATCGTCGTTCGCCACCTCGTGGGGCGTGACGACCGAGTAGTAGACCATGCTCGTGCAACCGGTGAGTGTGAGCATCGCCGCAATCGCAATGCAGGCCACTCGGCTGCTCATGCCTAACGGTGTACTACCAACGGGCGGTCGTGTCAGCCGCGCTGGATCACGTTTGCGCCGCTAACGCTTCGCGAGGACGATGTCGCTGGCGATCTGGTCGGCGCCGTCGAGGGCGAGCAAGTGCAGCTCGGATCCGCGCACGCAGTAAGGCGTGTCGGTCTGGTCGCGGCCCGCGGGCATCAAGGTCAGGGTGTTGCCGGAGGTCTGATACGTGCCGGTGTCCGTGCGGGACAGCTGCTGCGTGATGGAGCAGGTGCATGCGGTGCCGCCGTCCGTGCAAGACGCCGCCGCGATCCCGCCGGCCGGGTCGACCATCGAGCGAAAGTCGGCGTCCAGGCCGGCGCAAGTCCGCGACACGAGGCACGCCGCCGGAACGGCGATGGCAACCGTCGCCGAGAATGTCGCGGTTCCCGAATACGTGCCGCCGACGTCGAACATGCTCGCGACACGCGCCCAGTCGGACGTGGCCTCGACGATCGAAACCATCGATCCAGCCGGGCACTCGAGGCCGACCGCGTTCATGTAAGTCGCCTGGATCGACGCCTGGTTGACGCACGAGCCGTCCGGCACCCATGTCCCGACCACGTCGCCGCCACACGGCGCGGTCGTGCCGCAGCTGGCCGGTACGCCGCCGCCGCCACCCCCGCAGGCCCCGATCCCGACGCCCAGCAAGCCGATACAGATCGCGCGCATGTCCAGCAGACACCGCGCGCCGTCCAGGGTTCCGCCCCGCTCTAGGTCAGCTTGGGGAGGGCTTCCGCCATCCGCCGCACGCCCTCCTCGACGTTCTTCATCGAGGTGGCATACGACAGGCGCACGAAGCCGGGCGCGCCGAACGCCGATCCCATCACCACCGCCACCTTGGCGGCCTCGATCAGCCACTCGCACAGCTGAACGTCGTTCTCGATCTTCTTGCCCTCGGGGGTCTTCTTGCCGATGAACGCCGACAGATCGGGGAACGCGTAGAACGCGCCCTTCGGCTCGACGCAGGTGACGCCCGGGATCTCGCGCAGCCGCGCGACCATCGTCTTGCGCCGCTTGTCGAACTCGGTCCGCATCTTCTCCAGCTCGTCGGTCGGCCCTTCGATCGCGGCTTGGGCCGCCGCCTGAGCCACCGCCGCCGCGTGCGTCGTCGACTGCCCCTGCAGCGTCGCCATCGCCTCGACCACCGGCTTCGGCGCGACGGTGAAGCCGACGCGCCAGCCGGTCATCGCGAACGCCTTCGACACGCCGTCGATGATCAGCGTCTTCGCCCGCACCTCGGGGCTGATCGTCGCCGGCTGGAAGAACTTGCCGTCTCCGTAGACCAGCGTCCGATAGATGTCGTCGGTCATCAGCCAGATGTCCTTGTCGACCGCCAGCTTGGCCAGCGCGCGCAGCGTCGACTCGTCGTAAATCGCGCCGGTCGGGTTGGACGGCGAGCAGACCAGGATCATCTTCGTGCGCGGCGTGATCGCCTTCGCCACGTCCTCGGCCCGCACCTGGAAATTCTCCTCGGCCTTGGTCGGCACGTTCACGGGCCGCCCGCCCGCCAGCTTGACGATGTCGTTGTAGCTGACCCAGGCCGGCGTCGGGATGATCACCTCGTCGCCCTCGTCGATCAGCGCGAACACCGCGTTGTAGATCGACTGCTTGGCGCCCGAGCTGACGATCACCTCGGCGGGGTCGATGGTCAGGCCGTGCGCCTTGCCGATCCACGCCGCCACCGCCTTGCGCAGCGGGACCGTTCCCTCGACCAGCGTGTACTTCGTCGCGCCCGCGTCCAGCGCCTTCTTGGCCGCGTCCTTGATGTGCGCGGGCGTGTCGAAATCGGGCTCGCCGGCGCCGAAGCTGACGACGTCGACGCCCGCGGCCTTCAACTTGGCCGCCTTGGCGGACACGGCCAGGGTCGGGGACGGTTCGACGACGGACAACCTGCGCGCGAGCTTCACGGCTTCACTCCTTGTTTGCGTTTTTCGGCGAGCGCGGCGACGACGCCCGCGGGCACCAGGCCCGAGACATCTCCGCCCATCAACGCCACTTCCTTCACGAGCGACGAGGATACATAAAAGCTCTCCTCGCCGGTCATCAGAAACATCGTCTCGACCTCGGGCGCCAGCCGCCGGTTCATGTGCGCCGTCTGGAACTCGTACTCGAAATCGGCCAGCGCGCGCAGCCCGCGGATGACCACGTTCGCGCCGCGCCGCCGGCAGTAGTCGGCCAGCAGGCCCTGGAAGGCGTCGATCTCCAGCCGCGCGTCGCCGCCCAGCGCGTCCGCGATCATCTTGCGGCGTTCGTCGATCGAGAACAGCGGCGCCTTGCGCACGTTCTCGGCCAGCGCGACCACGACCCGGTCGAAGATCTTCAGCGACCGCCGGAGGATGTCGGCGTGCCCGTTCGTGATCGGGTCGAAGGTGCCCGGGTAAACGGCGAGGGTCACGACCCGCTCACGAGCCGGAACAGCGGTAAAACGACAGCTCGGTGTCGCCGTACTCGCGGCGGTCGGTCAGGAACAGGCACCCCACCCGCTCGGCCGGCCGGTGCCGCCGATCGTGCTCGACGACGACCACGGCGCAGGCGGACAGCACGTCCAGCCCGCACAGCTCGCCGAGCAGGCCCTCGGTCTCACGCGCGTAGGGAGGGTCCAGGAAGACCCACGAGAACGGACCGAACTTGTCGCTCTGGGCGGCCAACCGGCGGAGGGCGGCCCGCACGTCGGCGCCGATCACCTCGGCCCGATCGTCCATCCGGGTCTCACGCAGGTTGCGACGCAGGGCCGACAGCGCGGCCGGATCGCGCTCCACGAAAACGGCCTGCGGGGCGCCGCGCGACAGCGATTCCATCCCGAGCGCGCCGGTCCCTGCATAAAGGTCCAGCACCGGTCCGGCCGGCGGGCCGAGGATGTTGAACAACGCCTCGCGCACCCGGGAGGCGGTCGGGCGCGTCCGTGCGCCGCGTGGCGCGATCAGCCGCCGGCCTCGATCCTGCCCGCCGGTCAATCGCATGGGGGCCGTTCCTACCGCGACGGCCCGACGGGGTCAAATCGGGCCGCGGACGACCTTCGCAGATGCCCATTTTCCGGCCTGAACCTTGGCGACGCAGCGCGGCCAGAAAGCAACCGGGCCGCTTCTGTCATCCAATGCCTGACTGAACACGCCATGAAACCGACGAGAAGGCGTCACCGCGAAGGCGTCGGGGCAGACGCACATTGATGATAGACTCGCCGGACGCCATGTCGCGCGTTGGTGCATTTTTCGACGTCGATAGGACCATTGTTTCGGTCAACACGGGACGGCTGTTCCTCCGTGACCTGCGCCGGCGCGGCGAGATCTCGCTCTTCCGGGCGCTCCGGGCGCTGGTCTGGATGGCCAAGTACCACCTGTCGCTGATCGACCTGCAGTGGGTGGCGACCCGTCTGGCGGGCGAGATGGCGGGCAAGCGGGAGCGTGAGTTCGCGGACACCTGCCGGCAGTGGGTCGAAAGGGATGTGCTGCCGCTGGTCGTGCCGGGCGCCCGCGGCCAGATCGAAAAGCACCGCGCCGAGGGGCACGTGCTGGCCATCCTGTCGACCTCACCCACCTATGTCACCCAGCCGATCGCCGAGGTCCTCGGCATCGATGAGGTGATGTCGACCCGGTTCGAGGTCGACGACGGCCACTTCACCGGCCGGCTGATCGGTCCTGCCTGCGTCGGTCCCGGGAAGGTCCACTGGGCCGAAGACCTCGGTGCCCGTCGCCAGGTCGATCTCAGCCAGAGCTGGTTCTACACCGACTCGTACACCGACATGCCGATGCTCGAGCGCGTCGGCAACCGGGTCGTGGTCAACCCCGACCCGCGCCTGCGCCGGATGGCGAAGCGGCGGGGCTGGCCCGTCCAGGACTGGCGTCAGCCGATTCCCACGACCGCATCGCTGCCGGCCGCCGGCGAGGTGAACGCGTGAGCGTCTACTCCGCCCCCTGGTACACGCCGGCCGTGCAGCGCCTGCTCGACCTCGCCCTCGAAGAGGACGTCGGCCGCGGCGACGTGACGACGTCATCGGTCATCGAGGAGACGCAGGAGGCCGAAGCCGAAATCATCGCGCGCGAGCGGGCCGTGGTCTGCGGGCTGGGCGTCGTCGAGGCCGTGTTCACGCGCTTCGACTGGCGCACGCGCGTCCGCATGAAGCTGTCGGACGGCGATCCGATCGCGCCGGGCGGGGTGGTGGCGGCGGTGCGCGGGCCGGCGGCGGCGCTGCTGGCCGGCGAGCGGACCGCGCTGAACTTTTTGCAGCACCTGTCCGGCATCGCCACGCTGACGCAGGCGTTCGTGTCGGCCGCCGAGGGGGCCAAGGTGCGCGTCACCGACACGCGCAAGACGACGCCCGGGCTGCGCGCGCTGGAGAAGTACGCGGTGCGCGTCGGCGGCGGCGCCAATCACCGGTCCGACCTGGCGTCCGGCGTCCTGCTCAAGGACAACCACATCGCGCTGGTCGGGTCGGTGCGCGAGGCGGTGCGGCGCGCGCGCGCCAACGCGCCCCACGTGCTGCGCGTCGTGGTCGAGGTCGACAACCTGGCCCAGCTGGACGAAGCGCTGGAGGCGGGGGCGGAGGGCGTGCTGCTGGATAACTTCCAGGCGCGCGACATGGCCGAGGCGGTCAAGCGTGTGCGCGAGCGGCGCCCGCAGGTCATCATCGAGGCCTCGGGCGGCGTGACGCTCGACCGGATTCACGAGATCAGCAAGACGGGCGTCGACGTGGTCTCGATCGGATCGATCACGCATTCGGCGCGCGCGGTCGACTTCTCCTGCGAAATTCGCCCGACCGACGGTACGCGCGAGCGCGACTCGTAGGGTCCGGCATGCGGCGGCCCGGGTACCCGCTGGCGATCGCGATCGCGATCGCGGCAGGTGCACCTGGCTGCGGCGACGGGGGCGCGCCCGCGCGCGGCTTTCACTCGCGGCAACTGCTGTCGAGCCGCGACCCGACGCTGACCCTGGTCGGCTTCAGCACGAAGCTCGTGAACGCGCAGGGGCCGAATGGCCCGATCTCCTACTACGACACCGATCCCGACAGCGCCTATTACACAGTCGGGGACCCGGGCGCGCAGATCTACTGGCAGGTGAGCCTGCTCGACAACACGGTGACGGAGGTTGGGCCAAAGATCCCGCCGCTGCCGCCGTCTTCAAACAGCCCCGACCGCTACGAATGCCGATTCGAATCGATGGGGAGCGGCCCTTACACGATGGTCATCGTCGATCCCGTGACCGGCCTGGACGTCGCTTCGATCGATCGCGTCGTCAGCCTGAGCGGCTGCGCGCGCTATCCCGATGGCTTCCTGGCGATCGTGCGCCTCGACGACGCGGGCGTCGGCAGGCTGTGGACGGGACCGTTCGACCAGCTGATGCAGGCGAATCTCGATCTCGCGATCGACGCCGAGATCGTCGACAACTGGTCCAACCAGCCCGACCCCACCATGTGGTCGATGCGGGTGCTGGCGGCGATCGGGTCTTCGGCGGCGGGGCGCGGCATCTACGACGTCAGCCTGTCGACGCTGACGACGACCGAGGTGATCGCGCCTGCGCTGCCGGCCCTGAGCTGGGCGGCCGGGTCGACGCCGTCGGGCGCCACGGGGTCTGATGGCCTGGCGAGCGCGGACGTCGTGGCCATCTACCTTCCGGGCCCCGTTAGCTACTACTTCTATCAGCGGCACATGGACGACGGCAGCGACGTGATGTTCGCCGGACCGCTGCCCCCGCCCGCCCCGCGCGAGCTGGCGCTTTTCGCAATCGCGGGCGCCACGCTGCCGGTCTCCTACGAGGTCGCCAATGGCCCGCTGATCGACGACATCACGACCTGGCAGCAGACGGCCGCGCCCGGTTCGTCCACCGAGTGGCTGCAGACCTGGGATGCGGTCGGCCAGCGCCTGATCTCGTGCCCGTTCGCGAGCGGGACGCTGCCGGGGGCGAGCGGCCTGGCGTACTCACTGGTGACGGGCAGCGCGTCTCCCCATGGGAGCCGGTACGCGTTCGCCGACATCGACGTGTTCGGGCACGCCTCCGGTTCGGCCCACAGCCCGCTGATCGGGATGTTCCTCGCGGGCGCCGGCTCATGCGACCTGCTCGCGGCCACGGACGTCAAGCTCGCCGCGGTCGATGACGATGCCGTGGCGTGGATCCAGTCGCCCCGCGGCGGCGGTGACGAGACGCTCTGGGTCGCCGGCGCGCCGGGGGACGCGCCCCGCGCCATCGGCAGCATGGCGATCCTCGACGCGCCGATCTTCATCGCCGCCGACACCCTGCAGGTCCAGCTGAACACGGACCTGGCGTGGCTGGACGTGCGCGACGATCCGGTGAAGATGCACTACGTGGCGGAGCGCGTGTTCGGCACGCCGGCGACCGGGACGCGCTGGCTGGTCACCGGATACGACTTCAGCGACCAGGACGGCGCGGGGACGCTGGGCGTGGTCGACTGGCCGTCCGGCCAGAAACGACCGATCTCCCCGGCCGTCTCTGATTTCAGGATGTCGTCGGATCAGTCGGCGCGGCGGCCCCTCAACATCTTGTATCTCGTGCACGGGCGCAGCCCATCGTCGCAGGACGGGATCTGGGCCGCCACGATCGACACCGGCGACCTGCCTTAACTGGTTCCGAACCAGTGGTGATGCATCCGCCCCAGGAATTCCGGTGAAAGATCGAATCCCGCCTGGTCGCCGATGACGGAGTCGATGCCGCACATCGGGCAGAGCGCCGTCTGACCCTGCCCGTCGTCCGCCTCGTCGACCCATTCTGTGATGCGCGCCGGTGCGAAGGTGTCGCGACAGTGGAAGCAACCGCACAGTGTGCTGGCGATGATCTCCGGGCGGTGGTTGATCGAGTGCTTGTGGGCGGCCTGAATGTCGTCGGGGAGCTGCGCGATGTGCGCTCTGACCCGGTCCTCCCAATCGTCACCCATTCGGCGATGTTACTGCGGGAGCCGGCCGGTGTAAGCTGCCGCGGCCCATGACCGCCGAAGCCTCGCCGCCGCTCACCGCCGACAGCGTCGGCGCCGCGTTGACGACACGCTGGCTCGGGAGGGCGTTCGAATGGCACGCGGTCTGCGGGTCGACCAGCGATCTCGCCGCGGAGCGCGCCCGCGCCGGCGCGCCTGCGGGGCTCGTGGTCGGCGCCGACGCGCAGACCGAAGGCCGCGGGCGTCTCGGGCGAAGCTGGCACTCGCCCGCGGGCGAGAACCTGTACTTCTCGCTGCTGGTCCGGCCGGCGCGCGCCGCCGCCGAGATCCCACCCCTGACGCTGCTGGCGGGCGCCGCGGTGGCGCGGGCGGCGGAGACGCTGGGCGTCGCGCCGCGCCTGAAATGGCCGAACGACGTGCAGCTCGACGCGACCGATCGCCGCCGCAAGCTCGCCGGCGTGCTGACCGAGATGGCGAGCGCCGGTGAGCGCGTCGAGCACGTCGTGGTCGGCATCGGCATCAACGTCAACGCGACCGCCTTTCCCGCCGAGCTGGGCGATCGCGCGACGTCGCTGCGGCTGGCGACCGGGCAGCCGGTCGATCGCGCGCGCGTGCTGGCGGCAGTGCTGAACGCGTTCGAACCGCTCTACGACGATTTCGAACGCCAAGGTCCGGCCGTCGCCGTGGCAGCGTTCACGGCCTATTCGGCACTGCCCGAACGCTGCCGCGTCGACGATCGCTTGCAGGGCGTCGCGCTGGGCGTCGATCCGGACGGCGCGCTCCGCCTGCGCGACGACGCCGGACGGATCCACCGCGTGATTTCAGGAGAGGTTCAGCCATGACCACGTTCGAAGCGCTGGTGCTGGGCGTCGTGCAGGGGGTGACCGAGTTCCTACCGATCTCATCGACCGCGCACCTGCGGATCGTGCCCGCGCTCGCGGGGTGGCCCGATGCGGGCGCGGCGTTCACCGCCGTGCTGCAGCTCGGGACGCTGGCGGCCGTCGTCGGCTACTTCCTCCCCGAGCTGTTGCGGATGGTGCGGGCGGCGATCGCGGCGCTGAAGGACCGCTCGCACCCGCCCGAGCCGGCCGCGCGCCAGCTCGGGTACATCGTGGTCGGCAGCATACCCATCGGGGTCTTCGGCCTCGTGTTCAAGCATGCGATCGAAGGATCGCTCCGCTCGCTGTGGGTCATCTCGACCACCCTCATCGTCGTCGCGATCGCGCTGGCGTGGGTCGAACGCCGCGCGCGCCACCGCCGCGACATGGACGACATCCGCCTGCGCGATGCGCTGATCATCGGCTTCGCGCAGGCGCTGGCGCTGATCCCGGGCGTCTCGCGATCGGGGATCACGCTGGTCGCGGCGCTGGCGATCGGGCTGCGGCGCGACGCGGCCGCGCGGTTCTCGTTCCTGCTCGGCGTCCCGGCGATCGCCGCGGCCGGCGTGTTCGAGATAAAGCCGCTTCTCCATGCGCGCGACGTCGGCGGCACCGCCATGGCGGTCGGCCTGCTGGCCGCCGCGGGTACGGGGTACATCAGCATCGCCTGGCTGCTCCGCTACCTGCGGGCGCGAACGACCATGCCGTTCGTCGTCTACCGCATCGCGCTGGGGGCCCTGCTGCTGGCCCTGCTGTTTACCGGCCGGCTGGCCCCGTAAGTTCGAAGGAATCGGGGCGCCGCGACATCAAACGGTCGCGGAACTGCACGATCATGCGAGCCCGTTCGGCCATCCTGGTTGTCACTGCGTTCGCGCTCGGCGCGCTGGCCGCCTCGTGCGCCAACAGCGAAGGCGGCCCGGGAACGGGAGGCGCAGGCACGAGCGGGAGCGCGGGCAACGTCGGACCGACGGGAGCCGCGGGCACCACGGGGGCCGGAGGCGTGACGGGGGCCGCGGGCAGCGTCGGATCGTCCGGCGCCGGCGGCAACGTCGGAACGGCCGGCGCCGCGGGCACGTCCGCGCCCGGCGGTGGTGGCAGCAGCGGGGCGACGGGCGCCGCAGGGTCCCCGGCGGGGGCCGGCGGGCGGGGCGGGACCACGGGCGCCGCAGGCGCCACCGGCGCTGGCGGCGCGACCGGCCGTGGCGGAACGACCGGCGCGGCGGGCACGACCGGCCGCGGCGGCGCCTCCGGAACGGGCACAGGTGGGGCGGCCGGCACCGGCGGGACGACGGGCGCGGGCGGGACCACGGGCACCGCCGGATCGATGGGCACGGCCGGAGCGTCCGGCGCATGCGCGCCGTGCGGCACGCACCGCTGGGCCTGCTGGCCGATGCCGAACCCGTCGAGCACCGGGCAGCCGAACCCGGCCAGCTACAAGGACAATGGCGACGGCACGATCTCGGACAACGTCACCTGCCTAACCTGGCAGAAGGCGTCGCCGAGCACGACCTACACGGTCACCGACGGGCGCGCCTACTGCGCCACGCTCGGCACGGGCTGGCGGCTCGCGACGCGCGTCGAGATGGCGTCGATCGACGACTTCACGCTGTCCGGCGCGAAGGCCCCGTCGCCGTTCACGGGCGCGGCCGCTTTCTTCAAGACCGGTTCGGAATGGGTGCTGACCACCAAGCAGATCGGCGCCGGCGCCGGCACCGACTACGGCTGGGCGTACAACTTCTCCGACGGCATCGTCAGCAACGCGCGCTCGGGCGCGACCGCCGACCGGGTGCGCTGCGTGCGCGGCAGCGGTGACGACGCCTACGACACGGCGCCGGGCGCGCTGGCGGTCGCGCCGCCGAACCAGTACACGATGGTCGCGACCGGCG
>DATFXS010000727.1:0-8239 GCA_035315605.1 Polyangia bacterium | reverse complement strand
GCGCCGCCTCGTGAAGATCGAGCACCCGGCGTCGCCGTTCCAGCCGGTCGGTCTTCCGACCGGCGCGAAGATCCGCGATGCGCGCTGGGTGGCGCCCGACCTCGTTTGCGAGGTCGCCTTCATGGAGTGGACCGGCCACGCCCACATCCGCCACGGCTCGTTCCAGGGCATGCGCCCCGACAAAGATCCCCGCAAGGTGGTACGCGAGATCCCGGCTTGATCGCGGCGCCTTGGCCGTCAGCCCGGCTTGCCGAGCATCGTTCCGCCCAGCTTGAGGAGCAGCTCTGACAACGGGATGCCCATCAGCGCGACCGGCAGCATCGGCGCCAGGGCCGCGGCGGCGATTGCGATCATCACGCGGGGGCCGAACGGCACGAACCGCGTCTTGTCGACCACGTTGTAACCGTTCGCGAGATCGGCGAGCGACTGGATGTCGGCGGCGCCGAGCAGGCCTTCGCGATCATGGTTCTCGATCCAGCGGGCGTGGAAAAGCCGCGAGTAGTCGACCGCCAGGCGGCCGTACTGCTCCCGGCCCTCGAACTTGCAGCGCCACAGTTGCCCGGTCAGGCAGACCAGCGGCCCCAGCGCCACGACCACCGCCGCGGCGATGAAGACGAACGCCGGTGTCTTCAGGTCCGTCACCTTGACGCCCGCGTGGAGGACTTGGTCGGCCCAGACGCCCGCCTGCGCGGCTGACAGAGCGGCGATGACGTAACAGAAGCCGAGTGACGGCCACGACAGGAACTCGAGCCCGCCGGCCAGGTCGGGGTGAATGGCGATCGGTTGCAGGCGCAGTCGCGACAGGCGCCAGAGCATCTGCGTCCAGATCGCCCAGCGCCAGAGCGCCCGGTAGACCAGGAACTGGAACATCGGCAGCGCCACCAGCGCGTACCACCAGCGCGCCGCGATCATCTGGCGATCCAGGGCCACCCGGCCCGCCATGAACGGCATGCCGCCGAAATTCCAGACCACGAATTGACTCGCGACCACCGCCAGCCCCAGCAGGACGACCTCGGGCATCACGGCGTCCCGGTGCTGGATGGCGCGACCGACGATCCAGTCGAACCGTTCCGTCTGCCCGGCAGCCCACGGGTCGGACACGAACCGATCGACCACGGATCGGGTGCGCGCGTGCAACGAGACGTCGGCGCGGAGCAAGAGCGGGATCGCGATCAGGATGCGCGCCTGGACGCTCCAGTCGACGGCGAACCAGCGCCCCGCCATCAGTCGCGCGGCCGCCGTGGTCGCCAGCAATGGAACCCAGGCGACGGCCACCAGGATCAGGCAAGCGTGCAGGTGGTCGATGTGCCCGTCCGGCCGCGTCCACCCGATCCGGCGCATCAACCGGACCAGCGGACCGCCGTCGACCAGCGAGAACCCGGACCACGCCACTAGATCGCTCCGGCGGGTCCGGCCGCCAGGGCGGGCTGCGGCTGGGCGCGGCCGAGGTAACGCTCCGGCGCGGCGGCGAACGTGGCCCGGCAGCGCGCCGAGCAGAAGCGGAGCGTCAGCCCGTCGAGCGTCGTCGTCTCGGCGGCCTCCTCGATGGCCATGCCGCAGACCGGATCGCGGTGCGACACCCATTCGAACGCGCGCCCGGCCGTCGCGCCCGCCGCCAGCCGGCGCATCAGCGACAGCTCGTCGAGCACCAGCCGCGGGATCAGGAAGTGGCGGCGCACGCGCTCGCGGCCGCTTTCGCCCAGCGCGCGCGCCCGCGGCTCGTCGCGCAGCAGCGTCAGCATCGCGCGCGCGCACTCCTCGACGTTGTCGACCAGGATCCCCCCCGTGTCGTCCGCCATCTGCAGCGGGATTCCGCCCGCCCGACCGGCGACGACCGGCGTCCCTTTCCAGAGCGCCTCGGCCACGACCAGCCCGAAGCCCTCGCGCAGCGACTTCTGGATCACCAGCTTCGACAGCGCCTGGAACGCGTTCACCTCGACGTTGCCGACGCCGACCAGGTTGGTGAACACGTGCACCTGCTTGTCGCCGCCGATGGCGGCGCGGATGGCGCGGTACATCTCCCAGCCTTCCGGATCGTCGGTCGCCATCGATCCGACCAGCGCCAGCTGCAGGTCGGGGATCTCCTGGCGCACCAGCCGGCACGCCTCGATCACCCCCAGCGGATCCTTCCACGGATCGAAGCGGGAGACCTGCGTCACCAGCGGCCGATCCGTGCGCACGCCGATCCACTCCAGCACCTGGCGCGCGGTGGTCTCCGGCAGCGCCAGGTTCTTCGGGTTGCGCGGATCGATGGCGGGGGGAATGATCTCGACCACCGGGGTGGGCAGATCGGCGGGGACGAACTCGGCCATCGTGAAGACCGAGGCGTCGTATTCGGCCAGGAACGGGCGCAGAAATCCCCAGACGGCGGCGTTCGCGTTGGCGGTGTCGATGTGCGAGCGCCAGATCCAGCGCGCCCGCCCCTTGCCGGTGAACCCGAGCAGCGCGGCCGGCTGCGGATCGTGGACGAAGATGAAGTCGTAGCCGGTGTCGAAGCCCGCGGCGTTCGCGCGCGAGGTCGCGAGGTAGCGCGCCTTGTCCGCGTCGGTCAGCTGCACCGTCGCCCCCTGCAGGCCGTTGTGGATCGCCTTGGTCACCTGGAAGAACGGCTCGTCGCCGCTGATGATCCGCCAGTCCGCCTCCAGCCCCAGGTCGTCGAGCAGCGGCACCACGGAGCGGAGCAACTCGGAGACGCCGCCGCCGTAGGGTGTCGCGTTGAGGTGGAGGACGCGCGCGCCGCGCAGCGCCCGGGCGGCGTGAGCCACGGCGTCCAGCAGATCGTCCGGGGCCAGCCCCCGGTACGACGCCAGCGAGGACGCGCCGACGTCTACGCTGTCGAGCATCGCGCCTCCATCCGGGTGAATATGGGCCCGGAACCGCGCGCGACCGGGCCGGACGCGATCGCTTCAGCAACCGGCCTACAGAGTGGCCTCGGCGAGCGGCCGACGGGCTGCGGCACGGATCGACAGCATTTGGACCCGGCGCTCGTTTGCCGATATCTAGATGTATGGTGCGTGGCGTAGCCTGGATCTTCGCGTTCGCGGCGGTCGCGGGCGGTGTGGTCTGGCTGCTGGTCTCCCGGCGCAGCGACGCCGGCAGCGAGCGCCTGCTGGCCGATCTGTCGGCCGACATCGAGCGCGGCAGCCTGGCCGATCTCGGGCGCGCGCAGGCGGTCGGCCGGCGGATGGCCTTCTCCCGCCCGCACGATCGCGAGGCCGCTTCGCGCTGGGCGTTCGCCAGCGCGGCGCTCGCGGCGGATTACGGGGTCGACACCTCGCGCGAGACGGCGGACGCGCTGGCGCGCGTCGGCGGGGCGGACTCGACGGACCCGGCGTCCGTCATCGCGGCGGCGGCGCGCGCGCTGGATCTGCTGCATGCCGGCGATCGCGAGGCGGCCGGCCGGCTGGCGGCCGAGAGCGCGGGCGTCGCCAGCGACCTGCCCCATCCTTTGTATGCGCTGGGCCGGGCGCGCGCGCGCAACGGCGATCTGCCGGGCGCGGCGCGGGCCCTCGAGGCGGCGATGATCCGCGCGCCCGGCTTCACCGCGGCGCGCGTGGCCTGGGCGGAGGTACAGCTCGACCTCGGCGACGCGAAGGCGGCGCGCGCGGCCTTGCAGACGCTGCGGGCGCAGGCGCCCAACGATCCACACGTCGCGCTGTTGCTGAACGAGGCCGAGGCGTGGCTCGGCGTTCCGGCGACCCCGCTTCCGTTCGAGGGTTGTCCGGCGGACCGCTGGCAGCCCCCATCGATCGTCGCGGCCTGCACGCTGGCGCGCGCCGAGCGCGCGCGGCGCGACGGATCGCGGAGCGAAGCCCGCATGCTCGCTGAGTCTGCGGCCGCAATCGTACCCGACGAGCCGCGCTTGCTATCACGCACGGCGGAGGCCCTCGCTCAACTCGGCGTTGTGGACCGCGCCGCTACGCTCGTCGAGCGCGCGCGACGGCTGATGGCCCCGAACGTGCCGGCGCTGGCCTGGGCGGTGGCGGCCGTCTCGCTCGGGCGCGGCCGGGCGGGCGCACTGCCGACCGGTGCGCGGCCCGCGGATCCCGAGCTGCGCTTGCTGGTGGCGCGCGCGAGCCTCGCGGCCGGCGGCGTCGGCGCTCTGTCGTCGACGCTCGACGAGCTCGGCACCGACGCCATCGCGCGCGACGCCGACCTGGCGGAGGTCGCGCGGCTGCGTGGGGCGGGCGCCGGCATCGCTCATGCTGTGGCCGATGATCCGGCGCGCGCCTACATCGAGGGTCTGCGCGCGCGCCTCGACGGCAAGCTGGAGGTCGCCGCGAACCGATTGCGCCAGGCCCTGTCCGGGCACGGCGACGCCTGCCGCGCGGCCGGCGAGTACCGGGCGACCCTGCGCGCCTTCAAGCAGAAGCCGGACGCGGCGGTGTTTCTCCCGCTGCGCGCCGAAAATGCCGGCTGCGTGAACCTACCCAGGCCCTGAGCCCGCGGCGATTTCGCCGCGCTGAACTTCCTCGCCGTGCGACGGGCCGTGCTCGGTCCCCTCGCCGTCCTGGCGGTTCTGGCCGTAGTCGGTCCAGCGGGTGAAGTCGTCGCGCACGTCGACGTGGATGAAGCCCGAGACCGGGTAATAGCCGAGGCCGTGGACGCCCATCGACTCCGCCAGGTCGCGCGCCATCAGCGGCGTCATCCCCGGGATGCGGATGTCGGCGGCCATGCCGCGCGTGTGATAGCTGAGCGCCGCCAGCGAGAACATCGGCGCGCGGAAGCCGGAGACCAGCTGCAGCTTCTGGTGGGTGCGCTGCGCGATCCGATAGAGCAGATCGATGAGGCGCGGATCGATCGGCGTCTCGGCGGTCGTGCGCTGGCACCGCATGATGTGGCGCAGGCGCGTGTAGCCGACCGGGTCGACCTCGCCGGTGTCGAGGTTCAGGCTGATCTCCACCTCCTCGCCCGTATTCACCGACTGCAGCACGAACTTGCCGAACCGCGCGCCGCTGGTCTGGACGACCCGCGTCGACGCCGCCGCGGCCAGCTCGAGCCCCGCCTGGCCGGCGCGCGCGTCGGCGCCCGGCGCCAGCGCGACGCTGTCCGCCGCCTGCACCATCGCGCGCACGCGGTGCTGGAGCGCGCCGAGCGAGCCTGACAGCTTCCACGACCCGAACGCCAGGATCACCGTCGCCGCGACCAGCGAGATCGTGAACAGCGACAGCAGCGTGGGCAGCAGGCGCGGGAGCGTGAACGTGCGGACCGGCCGGCTCGGATCGCTCGCCACCATGATCCGCCAGCGGGCTTTCGCCTTGGCGGGCCTGTCCTTCTGCTTGAGGATGCGGGCGAGATCGAGGGTCGGGTCGGTGGGCCCCCGCGCCATGTGTTACGCGGCGGAGCTCAGATTGGCCGAGACCGGGATCGCGCCCGGTACGTCGCCGTCGCGTCCGCCCATCCGGCTGGTTCCCCGGAAGATGCCGCCCGTCTCGATGCGCATGCTCTTGGCTTCGATGTCGCCCTCGACGGTGCCCTTGGCCAGGATCTCCAGGTGCCCGTCGCAGATCACGTCGCCCTGAACCGTCCCGGCGATCACCACGTCGGTGCCGCGGACGCCGCCGCGGATGACGCCGGCCTCGCCGACGACGACCGACGCGTGCGATTCGACCGAGCCATCGATGGTGCCGTCCACGCGGAACGCGCCCTCGGCGGCCAGGTCGCCCCGGATGGTGCACGACCGACCGATGATGTTCTCGATGGCGTCACTCTTCGTCGCGGCGCCTTCCTTCGGTTTCGACGATCCCCATGCCATGCGGAACCTCCAAAGTGCTGCCATCGAGCGATCCGCGACGAAACTAAAGCCGAAATCGAAGATTTGACGCGGCCCCGATCGGGCTGAACAAGCGAGCAGCTCAGGCGCGCCCGAGCCGCTTGCGCCGGGTCGCGGCGGGCAGCTGGTCGATGGCCTGGCGCAACATGAGGCGCGGCATCGCGCGCGCGTGGCGGTCGAGGAATCGCAACAGCGCGGTCTGCGAGCGTTTTCCCACCTCGCGCAGCATCCAGCCGACGGCGCGCTGAACGAGTTCGTTCTCGTCGCGGGCCAGCCGGGCGGCGATCCGGAGCGTGTCGTCGAAGTCGCCGGCCCGGATGAAGGCGGCCGTCGCGACGATGGCGATGCGCCGCCGCACGAAGTCCTTCGACGCTGCGAGCCGGAACAGCGGCCGCCGCGATCGGTGCAGCAGGTGGTCGCCCAGGATGTAGGGCGCCGAGGTATCGACCAGCACCCAGTGGTCGACGTGACGGAGGTTGCGGACGTACAGCTGCGCGATGCGCGCCCGCTCGGCGGGATCCCCGGTCTCGTATCGGCGCACGAGCATCTCGAGCGCGACGAAGCGATGTTCATCGACCTCGCTCGCGAGCAGCGCGACGAGATCGGCGAGGCGAACATCGTCCGCGAACCGCAGCGCCACCTTCCGCGCCGCGACGGCGGTCAGGCCGCGGTACCGATCCTTCGCCGGCGACCGGAAGTAAGAAGCGAGATACACCTGCCGGCGCGGATCGCAGGCGGCGCGCAGGGCCCGAAACAGCGGATCGAAGCGGGCCATCGACGCCGTGTCTGGCCGATCAGAGCCGACGCGCGATCGCGTCGACGAGGGCGTGGATGTCGTCCGTCGTCTGGTGCAGGTTGATCATGGCGCGCAGGCCCGTGTTCTCCTTGGAGACGGCCGGGAAGACCGCGCTGTTGGTGTAGAACCCTTCGTTCATCAGCTCGGCGGCGATCCGATAGGTGGCCTCTGTGTCGCCGATCCGGATCAAACGGATCGGCGTCGTCTCGGTCGACCCGAGCGGGACACCGCGCTCGGCGGCCAGGCTGTTGAAGAGGCGGATCCGATCCATCAGCCGGGCCTGGCGTTCGTGGATCTCGTTCGACAGGTGGATGCGGGCGGAGGCGATCGCTGCGCCGAGCAGCGCCGGCTGCAGCGGCCCCGAGAAGATCAGCGTGCTGCCGCAAGTGCGGATCAGCCGGGCGGTCTCCTCATCCGGCAGCACCACGACCGCGCCGCCGGCCCCGAACGTCTTGGAGAGCGACGCCGCCACCACCGTCCGCGGTGGGGCAGGGCCGTCGCCGAGGACGGTTCCACGCCCGTGCTCGCCCGACCAGCTGATGCCGTGGGCGTCGTCGATGTAGAGGCAGAGCCGCTCGTGCCGCGAGGCCAGTTCGTGGAGCGCGGCCATCGGGGCGCGGTCGCCGCGCATGCTGTACACACCGTCGGCGAGGTACCAGACGCGGCGATGGCGCTCGGCGAGCGAGCGCACGATCTCCTCCAGGCGGTCGATCCGGTTGTGCCGAACGAAGCGGCAGACGGTCCCGGCCGCGGCGAGCGTCGGCAGCACGGACTGCACGCTGTTGTGGACGAACTGGTCGCAGACCACCGCGTCGTCGTCCGCCACCAGCAGCGGCAGGGCCGCGAAGTGCGCCAGGGTCGTCGTCGGCGCCACGACCACGGGCGCGTCGAACAGCGCCTGCAGCAGATGTTCGAGCTCTGCGTAGGGCGGGCACGAGACGTACGCGCGCGAGGACGAGAACTGCACGCCGTACTGGGCCACCGCCACACAGGCGGCATTCTTGAGCCGCAGATCCGTTTCGAGGCCGAGGTACGAGCAGGATCCGAAGTTGATCTGACGGTGGCCGCGCAGCGTGACGAAGCGGCCGGACAGCTGCTCGTCCTCGGCGGTCAGATGGCCGAGGCCGCGCGCGATCCCTTCGCTGACGACGTCATCGACCAGACGCAAGCGCGCGTCGTTCGGCCGTTCACCGCCATTGAATGTCGTCCCGCTCGAAGGAGGTCCACTGCGGGCGAGCTTTGAAGTGATGCGAGCTCGCAACTCGGCCATGATTATGGCCGAGCAAAAGCTCGACGACGGGCAAATCGTTACTCAGCAATCAGCGGCGCAGTGGCTCATCCGCAATTTGCTCGAGCGTAGGTCGTGAAGGCACCCACCGCCGCTCACCGCGCCGGCGCGACCGCGACGCCTGCGCGCGGCAGATCGACGATGAACCGCGATCCGCGCCCCACCTCGCTGTCGACGGCGATCCGCCCGCCGTGGCTCTCGACGATCAGCTTCACCACGTAAAGACCCAGTCCCAGACCGGGGATCGGCTCCGTGGAAGCCGCCCGCTGGAATGGCTCGAAGATCTTCTCCCGCATCGCGGGGTCGATGCCCGGGCCCCGATCGATCACCTCGAGGTGGGCCAGGTTGGCGGCGCGGTCCTGGGCGATCACGACCTCGATCG
>DATFXS010000726.1:0-8586 GCA_035315605.1 Polyangia bacterium | reverse complement strand
CGTTCGCCGTCGACCCGAATCAGAACGGCGGGCCGACGCACAACGACGCCATCCAGATCCTCGAGGGGACCGGCATCCACATCGTCGGCAACCAGCTGGTGGCGGCGATGAACCAGAACGCCGCCATCCAGGTGACGCAGGATTTCGGCGCCGTCGGCGATCTGCACATGGAGACGAACTGGGCCGACGGCGGCGGATGCACCTTCAACATTTCGCACAAGGGCGCGGCGTCGCTGACCGACGTGCACGCCATCGGCAACCGCTTCGGCCGCAACTCGTTCTACGGCTGTCCGATCTTGAAGAGCACGCAGACCACGCTCGACTCGTCCGGCAACGTCTGGGACGACGACGGCACGCCCGTGCCCATCCAGACCCACGACTAGCGTCGAATCAGGGCCTCGCTGTACGCGATCCATGGCCCCGCGTCATCATCGTTGATATAAGTGCCGCCGTTGATGCCGCGCCCTCTCCGGATCTCGCCGTCGATCCTCGCCGCCGATTTTGCTCGCCTGGGAGAGGAGGTGCGCGCGGTCGAGGCGGCCGGGGCCGACCTGATCCACGTCGACGTGATGGACGGCCAGTTCGTCCCCAACCTCACGGTCGGACCGGACATCGTGAAAGCGATCCGCCGTTCGACGACCGTCCCGATCGACCTGCACCTGATGATCGTCGACCCGGATCGCTTCGTGGAAGACTTCGCGCGCGCGGGCGCGGACCTGATCAACGTGCACCTGGAGGCGGTGCCCGACCTCGCGAAGACGGTCGCCCACATCCGCGCGCTCGGAAAGAAGGCTGCGGTCGCGGTCAAGCCGGCGTCGGCGATCGACGGCGTGCTTCCCGTGCTGGCAGACCTCCAGATGGTCCTCTTGATGACCGTCAACCCCGGTTTCTCCGGGCAGAAGTTCATCGAAGAGGTGCTGCCGAAGATCCGCGCTTTGCGCGCCGAGATCGAACGCCGCAACCTGGACGTCGACATCCAGGTCGACGGCGGCATCAACCTGCAGACCGTGGCGAGGGCCGTCGCCGCGGGCGCGAACGTGCTGGTGGCGGGTTACGGGATCTACCGCGCCCCCGGCGGCGACTACGCGGCAGCCATCAACGAGCTGCGCGCGAAGGCCACGGGCGCGACCTAGAGGGGCGGGGTTGCGTTCTTGGCCAGCTCGATGAGGTAGGGCGCGAACAACTCGCCGGCCTCGGGCGCGCCCGGCATCGCGTCATCGGAGACGCAGTTCTCGTCGAAGCGCGCCGCCTTGCGATCGGCCGTGCCGTCCGATTCGCCGGGCGTCTTGACCCAGAAGTAGGCGTCGATGTCCGTCGCCGGCGCGGCCGCGGGGCGCTCGCCCAGCCCCGCGCCCTTGACGTTGCACCAGTTGCCGTCGGCCGTGCGGATCTCGTGCTTGCCGTTCCGGCTGGTGTCGATGATGAACCCCTTGCCGGTGATCCCGACCTTCGCGAGGCCCGCCGCCAGATCGTTGGCGTAGCCGATCTCGTCCTGGCTCGGATCGTCCGGACCGTTCTTCTTCGCCTTCGGTTCTTTTACGGGGTCGTAGTTCGACACGTTGAGCGCGAAGCCGCGGATCCGATCCGGGCCGCCCGCCATCGTGATCACCTCCTTGAACAGCGTGACCGCCTTGGGGAGGTTCTTCGGCCACCCCAGCCAGCCCGCGTGCGCGGCGTCCAGGTAGATGAAGACGTTCGGCATCGACAGCTTCGTGATCGCGTAGGCGATGCCGCGGCGGTAGATCTGCTCGGCCGCCGCGCAGGTCGGGACGACGCTGTTGGTGACGATGTTGGGCAGCGAGTCGGGCTCGAGGATCACCGCCACCTTCTGCGTCGGGTGCGCCGCGAAAGCCGCCGCGATCACGTCGATGAACTGGGTCTGGTAAAGCGCCTCGCCGCCCTTGTCGACGAACAGCTCACCCCGCGACCCCTCCGCGGCGCAGTCGCGGTTCGGCAGGTTGTAGATGACGAACACGGGGACGACCGGTCCGGCGCCGCCCGCCTCCTGCTTGAGCGCGTCGTCCAGCGTCGGGCCCGCCAGCTTGGCGGTCTCCAGCGATTCCAGCCAGACGGCGGTCGGGAAGGCGGCCACCTTCTTGAGCCGCGCGGCGTCGTCCGCCGACGAGGTGGGCGCCTTCGCGACCATGCGCGCGAACTCCGGATCGACGTAGAAGTGCGCGCCCGCGAACGGGTTGACGTTCGGCGCGGGTGCCGTCGTCGGCGCGCCGATCGGTTTGGGTTGCAGCGACGGGGTGCTCGCGCAAGCAGACGCGAACATGAGCGTCGCCACCGCATGACCAGAGAACGAGCGTGTCGTCATTCGGACCTCCGCAATCAGTTGAGTCGCGGGCGGCGCGTCGCCCACCTTGGGCTCGGGTCTCTACCGCCAGCCGATGTCGTCGATGTAGATCGGTCCGGACCATACCCGGAAGCTGCCGGTCGCGTCGACCTTCAGGATGATCCGGTCCGCATATTGGAGGTTGCCGGGCACGCTGCCGAAGGTGGTCGGCGGCTCGTGGAAGGTATTGCTGATCGTCCACCAGCTGCCGGTGGTCAGGTGCGGGTTGTAACTGTTGCCGGTGCGCTTGTCGCCCTGGCCCGCCAGGATCCGGGCCGAGAACTCGGCCTCGAACGGGGCGCGCGCCATGAACCGGATCGTGACCGTCCGGCCGCGCAGGTCGACGGGGTGGGGCAGGAAGATGATCGCCTCGCCGGACTGCGACGCCTGGTCGGAGACGTCGAAGGACGCATCCAGGCGGAGCGACCCGCCCCCGCACCACGAGGTGGTGTGGTCGATGACCGGGTTGCGCAGCACCGACGACGTGTCGCCGGCCAGGACGCGGAAACCCTCGGACGCGTGCTCGAAGCGGATCTGCGGCAGCGGCCGCTCGTTGCAGTTCGCGCCGCCCATCTCCAGAAACGAACCGATCGCGGGCGCCGGCGGGGGTGGGGTCGGGGCGGGCGGGGTCGGGGCCGGGGCGGGCTCGAAGGTCGGTGGGCTGAGCGAATGCTTCCGCGCCGCCGACTCGCCCGGATCGGCCGGCCGTTCCGGGACGTCGTGCAACATCAGCGCAGGCGCCGCCTGGGCGACCGTTCGCCGGTGACGCTGGCGCGGCGCCGCCGGCGGATCCTGTGGCACGACGACGCGGGCCGGCGCCGTCGCGGGCGCGGGCGCCTCCGCGTGGGCCGCCTCGCTGACGACCAGCGTCTTGTTCGCCAGCGACGCGACCAGCCGCTGCCCGGCGTGCAGCGAGATTCCCTCGCCGGTCAGCGAGCCGCGCACGACAACCGTTCCCGACTTCATCACGACCTCGAAGCCGTCGCGGTCATCGGACCAGTGCACGTCGAATTCCGTCCCGGTCACAGCGATCTCGAAGGGCCCCACCTCGACGTTCCACTGCGCGCCCGGCCGGTGGACGACGGCGAACGACGCGCGACCGCGTTCGAGGCGGATGGTGGCGCCGGTGCGCGTGCGCGTCCGGATGCGCGCCGCGCTGTCCTTGCCCACGGCGATCGACGTCCCATCCGAGAAACGGGCGGTGGCCGTGCCGTCGCCCGGCGTCTCGACGACGTCCTCGCGCGCCGCGTAGCTCCCCGACAGCTCGTAGCGCAGCGGCTGCGCGCGGAACACGGTGAAGACCGCCGCGGCCGCTCCCAGCGCCAGCACGGGCGCCAGCTTCCAGACGACGCGTAGCTTGCGCCGCGGCCGCATCAGCACGCGCGCCACCTCGTCGGGCAACAGGCCGGCCGCGCCCGGCGCGGGCGTCGGGATCGTCTCCGCGACCACGTCGCCCAGCGCCTCGAGCTGCTGCTCGCGCTCGACCTCCCTATCCATCTCTCTGATCGTCATGTCCTCGTTCCCGTCGTCCCCAAACCTGCGACGTAATCCGCCAGGGCGGCGTCACCGCTCATGCGCGCGGCGATGCGCCGGGTGGCGCGCGCGAGCCGCCGCTTCGTCGTCGACAGCGGCCGTCCGATCGCCTCCGAGATCTCGGTCAGCTCCATCTTCTCGATGTAGCGGGTGACGAACAGCGCGCGGTCCTCGGCGCTGACGCCGGAGAGGATCTTGTAGACGTGCGCGGTCGCCTCCCGCGCCTCCGGGTCCCCGCCGCTGATCGGCGCGTCGGGGAGCTCGCCGCTCTGGGTCAGGAAGATCCACCGGCGCACCTTCGCGCGCCGCAGCTCGTTCTGCGCGACGCCCAGGCAGATGCCGATCAGGAAGCTGCGCAGCGCGCTCCGGTCGCGCAGCTCGTCGATCCGGCTGAAGAAGCGGAGGAAGACCTCCTGGCACAGGTCCTGGCGATCGGGTCCCGGGCCGAAATACCGCCGCAGAAGCCGCAGCACCATCGGCGACAGCCGGGTCCAGGCCCGGGCCGGGGCGTCCCGCTCGCGCGCGATCAGCGCGGTCGCGAGCGACGCGTCATCGTCGGCGGTCGGGGCCGATCGGACGACGGTGAACGGTGGCGGGGTGCGCCCTTGCATGGGTTTATTAGGGAAGAGTAACGAATTACCCCGCCCAGCCCGGTTATTTTTGCCTATTTCTTGTGGCCGATGTCGTCGAGAAAGGCGGCCATCCAGGCCAGCGTGGCATTCCAGTTAATCGCGACTTCGTTGGTCGAATAGGACTCGGTGTTGTCGACGTAGCAGGTCTCGGGAGGGCAGCCGCCCATGCCCAGCTTCCGGATGTACGGATCCTGGAGCGTCGAATTGGGACCCCCCGACACCGCGCCGGGCGGCGCCTCGGGCAGCTTCGCGTCCTTCATGTGGGCCCAGACGCGGTGGTGCGGGTTGCGCAGCGTGTTGGTGCCGTAGCCCGAGACGTAGCTGAACGCCAGTGGGTTGCGCCCCAGCAGGTAGTCCATGCAGTCGATCACCGCGTTCGCGTACTTCGCGTCGTGCGTCAGATTGTAGGCGGCGCCGAGCACGACCGCCGCGCTCATCACGGCGCCGTTCGAGCCCCAGATGTAGGTCGTGTCGGACGCCAGCGGCACGCGGTAGCCGCGCTTGGCGATCGTCGTGACGAAACGGTTCGCCGCGGCGACGATCTGCGCCTTCAGGTCCGCGATCGCCGCGTCGCCGAGACCGTTCGGCGCGGTGACCAGGCTGATCTTGGCTGCGGGCGCGAGGTGGTCCCAGCCGAGCTCGCCGGCCGCCGTCTCGACGCCCGCCTTGGGGGCGTGGAACCGCGACTTGAGCAGATCGGCCTTGTAGTTGTCCTTTCCGGTCGTGATGTAGAGCTCGCTCGCCGCCCAGTAGAACTCGTCGGCGAAGTCGCCGTCGCCGTAGATGCCGCCGCCGCGGACCTTCGGCTCGGCTGGAATCTTCGGGTTCTTCAGCGCCGCCGCGTAGGCCGTCTCGGCGGCGGTCAGGCAACGCGCCGAGAACGCCGGGTCCAGCGTCTTCCAGAGCCGCGCCGCCTGGGCGGCCGCGCCGGCGATGTTCAGCGTCGCCGCCGTGCTGACCGGGCGGAGGTAGCGCTTGATCTCGTCCTTGTCGGGTGCGGTCGGGATCGCCGACCATTCGATGCCGTGCATCTTCTGGTGCACCATCCCGGCCATCGGCTTGCCCGCCGGTACCTGCAGCTTCATCAGCGCCTCCAGGCCGAAGCGCGCCTCGTCGAGGATGTCGGGCTTGCTGTTCTTGCCTTCGGGGATGTTCAGCTTGCCGTCGCCGAAGTCGCCCGCCGTGCTGCCGAACTTGTTCAGCGCTTCGTATTCGTCCTGCAGCGCCCAGACCGAGAAGCCGCCGTTGACCGCGTACTTGCCGTGATCGCCGGCGTCGTACCAGCCGCCGCTGACGTCCAGGCTGTAGTCACAGTTCGCCTCCTTGCTGCACGGCACGCTCTTGTCGCCCGGGTGGCCGGCCGGGCGTTCGTAGGCCTTCGATCCGGCGTAGGGCATCTTGATCGGGATGCCGCTCCGCTGCAGGTAGAAGAACGCGAGCGCGTCGTGCTTCATGCGCTTATAGACGTCGTTGCCGATGTCGAACGGCAGGCTCTCGTCCTTGCCGACCTTGAGGCGATAGCCCTTGCCCGGCGTCGTCACCGACGAGAAGTCGATCTGCTGCACCTGCTCGCCGGATGACTTGTCGTCGCCGAACGGGTGCGTCTTGCCGCTGGCGCGCACCTTGCCGCCCTTGTCGACCAGCTGCCATTCGACGGGCGCCGTCGCCTTGGTCGCCACCGTCGCGATCTTCGCGAAGCCGGGCAGGTAGCCGACCTGGTTGACCCGGACGGTGGAGGCGGGGCGCGCCTGCGCGACGGGCGGCTCGAACTCGGGATCGTTCAGCTCGACCTCGTCCAGGCAGACCGTCAGCGGGGCCTTCCCGGTCAGCGCGCCGCCGAGCTCGATCGCCAGCTCGACGCTGTCGTCGTCGGCGGTCGCAGCGTAGGTCGCCGCGTAGGTCTTCGCCGTGGCGTCCGACTCGACGGTCGCCGCCCAGAGCTCGGTGTAAGGAGCGTCGATCTTGGACAGGCGCGGGCGCAGCTTGGTCGGCGCGGTCGCGTGCGTCTTCAGGCGAAGCTGGTAGTGGTGGCCCTTGGAGATCGCGATCGGCCGCTGCCTGATCACGACATCCACGGGGTGTACGCTCGGCTCGGCCAGCTTGAAGCAGAGCTCGCCGTCCGCGACCGCGGCGCTGCCGAAGCGCGGCGAATCGAACATGACGCTCCAGGGGCGGAGGTTTTCGCGATCGAAAGTGCCGTTCCAGATCATGTTCTTTCCGGCCGGCGTGGAGGCGCCGGCGGTCATGGTGGCTTCCGCGCGGGCTGTGGCGGGAATCACGGTAACGGAGGCGACGGTCAGGGCGAGCAGGGCAGGGAGGGACGTTTTCAAGTGACGGTCTCCGGGGTTGGGTTGACTGCCTAGAGTGCGCGCCGCGGCGCGCCGGACCAACAACATACCAGCCGGCCGGCACCCAAAAAAACCTGACCTGCCGGAAAGGCGTCGCCACTCAACCTCGGCAAAGGGCTTTTTCGATTTGTGGCAAAACGACGGCGTCGGGGCGGAATCCGCGCCCGCCCCGGCGCCGTCGGCCACTCACCTGCCCGCGGCGGGACAGGCCGCGAGCGCCGCGCGCAGGGCCGCGAAGGCGCCAGCGGGCGTGCCACCGAGGGCGTCGTCTATCTTGGCGTCGTCCGGGAGGGGGTTCCGTTTCGGGCAGCCGGGGCGGATGAGCCCGGGCAGCTCTGCCATGCGTCCTGCCAGCGGACCGGACAGAGGAGCCGCCTGGAACGATGACGTTGCCAGCGCCTCGCCCGTCGAAGAGAGCCAGGCCCATCGATAATCGCGCTTCTTGTTCAGGGCCATCTGAACGAAGCGGTCGGGAATGGGCGCGTCGGTGGCGGAGACGATCTCGGTGGCGACCAGCTCGGCGGGCACCTCCGCGGTGATCGCTATCTGGGGCAAGGCCACGTGCGGGGAGAGGATCGCGATCAGCGCAGTCCCACGCGCCTTTCGAAGAGGCGCCGTGCCGATGAAGCGCTCGACACGGGCCGGCGCGCGATCGCCTGCCGCCGGCTCTGTCGTCCGGCTGACCGCGGCGGTGCCGTCGGTGAGATCGACGAGACCGAGGATCGTGCAGCGGCCCACGCGGTCTCCGCAGCCGCTGTCGTCCCGCTGGTAAAACGCGAACCAGCCGGCCTGCGGCATCCGGAAGCCGGGGCCGGGAAGCCAGAGCGTGCGCTCGCGGCCGGCCCGCAGGCAGCCCTCGAAGGCGGCGACGCCGCGCCCGGCGACGGCGGCCGCCTCGGCCAATCGGCCGCATCTCGCGATCAGCGCGTTGGTGTCGACGACCGGCACCGAAATCGATGCTTTCAGATCGGTGACTGCGTCGGCGGCCTCGCCGGCGCACGCGTAGTCGTTCGCCGAGCAGATCAGCTGCGCGACCGCCGCCGGCAGCCGGGCGACGCTCGGGACCGGATCGCTCGGGATCGTGATCCGGCGTGGCGCGGGGGGCGAGACGTTCGGCTTGTGGGCGATCAGCACCGCGACCACCGCCGCCGCGCCGGCCGTCACGCAGGCGACCACCGCGCCGGGCAGGAGCTTCCGCGGCCACCGCACGGTGGCGATGCTACAGTTCGCGCGATGAAGCTGTCCATCCGTCGCGCCGACGAGCGCGGCCGCGCCGACCACGGCTGGCTGCTGTCGTTCCACACCTTCTCCTTCGCCGATTACTACGACCCCGCGCACATGGGTTTTCGCGCCCTGCGCGTGATCAACGAGGATCGCGTCCAGGCGGGTCAGGGGTTCGGCGCGCACTCGCACCGCGACATGGAGATCATCTCTTACGTGCTGGAGGGCGCCCTGCAACACAAGGACAGCATGGGGACGAGCTCGATCATCCGCCCGGGCGAGGTGCAGCGGATGTCGGCGGGAACGGGCGTCACCCACAGCGAGTTCAACGCCTCGGCGACCGAGCTGGTGCACTTTCTCCAGATCTGGATTTTGCCCGCGCGCCCCGGCGGCAAGCCGGGCTACGAGCAGAAGGCGTTCCCGGAGGAAGAGCGGCGCGGCCGGTGGCGCCTGGTCGCCTCGCCCGATGGACGCGACGGATCGGTGACGATCCAGCAGGACGTCGCGCTGTACA
>DATFXS010000725.1:0-2604 GCA_035315605.1 Polyangia bacterium | reverse complement strand
GAACGTCGAGCTCGAAGACTGACATACTGCTGCCGGGACGCAGTGTCTATAGACGATAGCGACCACGGCAACGATGATCTTGTCGTCACGGAAGACGACGGTCACGGGCCGGCGGCCGCCGCCGCGGAGACGACGGATCCCGGCGCGGTGCCGCGCGCGCGCGCCAAGCTGATCGCGCTGGCGTCGGGACGGGGCGGCACCGGGCGCTCGCTGCTGGCCGCCAACATCGCCGTCTACCTGGCCCAGGCCGCCAAGAAGGTCGTGGCGCTGGACGCTGACCCCGCGGGCGGCCCGCTGCACCAGCTGCTGGGGGCGACCCGACCGGCTCGTGGATTCGGCGAGCTCTTGCGGGGCCGGGCGACGGGGCTGTCCGAGCTGATCTCCGATACGCCGATCGCCGGCGTCGGCCTGATCGCCGGCGAAGGGGGCGCGTTCGGGGCGGCCCGCCCGCGCATGACCGCCAAGGTGACGCTGGCAGCGATCGCGGCGCTGGACGTCGACTACGTCGTCATCGATCTCGGGCCGCCTGATTCGACGCTGACGCTGGACCTGTGGCTGGCGGCGGACATCCCGATCCTGGTGACGATCCCGGACCCGTCGGCGATCGAGGCGACCTACCGCTTCGCCAAGAGCGCGTTCATCCGGCGGCTGCGCACCACGCGCGGGCTGGACCGGCTGATCCCGAATCCAGTCGGACCGCCGCCCGCGGCGCTGGACCTCTATCGGTCGATCAAGGAGACAGCCGGCCCGGCCGAGCGCCTCGCCCACGAGATCCGCCGCTTCCGGCCGACCTTCATCATGAATCAGACGCGCACGCTGCCCGACCAGAAGCTGGGCGGCTTCATGGCGACGGCGGCGCGGCGGCGGCTGGGACATTCGCTGGAGTATCTGGGGCACGTCGAATCGGACGAGACGGTCTGGCTGGCGGCGCGGCGGCGGCGATCGCTGATCGCCGAGTACCCCGACGGCAAGGCGTCCAAGAACATCGAGCGACTCGGGCGGCGGCTGCTGTCGTTCGACGGCGAGCGCGAGCGCGACCGCCCCGTCACCGGCCCGCTGCGGCTGGAAGAGGAGCAGACCTACTACGAGATGCTGGAGACCGAGCCCGGCGTCAGCGACGAGGAGATCCGGCGCGCCTACCGCACGGTCAAGGACAACTACGCGAGCGGATCGATGGTGATTGCGGGCCTCTACGACGAGCACGAGCTGGCCGCCCTGCACGCGCGCATCAACTCCGCGCACGACACGCTGTTCGCGCCCGACAGGCGGCGGCTCTACGACCTGGCGCTGCCCGAGGCGGATCTGGCGCGCGCGGTCCGCGCGGCGGCGCGCGTGGCGCGACCGGCGGCGGGCGGCGCCGGCCCCGGCGCGGAGGAACGCCCGGAGACGCCGGAGGTGGTGATCGACAACACCGCGGAGGTGACGGGCGCGTTCCTCAAGAAGGTGCGCGAGCTCCGCGGGCTCGAGCTGAACGACATCTCGCAGCGGACGAAGATCAGCGAGCGCTACCTGCGCGCCCTGGAAGAAGAGCAGTTCGGCGAGATGCCGGCCGCCGTCTACGTGCGAGGGTACGTCACCGAGTACGCGCGCGCGCTGCGCCTCGACCCCCAGCGCGCGGCGGAGAGTTACCTGGCCCGCTACCGCGCGAAGCTGCCCAAGGCCGTTGCGGCCCAGCCCCCGTCGGGCAAGACCTCGCGGCCGGTCGACGCCTGAACGCCCGGTCGCTCCGATCGCGCCGCTGCGCTAATGTCGGCGGCCGAGGGAGCTGCCGTCGTGAACGCGGAGTCATCGACATTCTCGAAGGGCGATCGGGTCGATCGCTTCGAGATCCGCGAGCTGATCGGCGAGGGCGGAATGGGGGCGATCTATCGAGCCCTCGACACGCGGCTGGGACGCAACGTCGCGCTGAAGGTGGTGCGTCCGGATCGCCTCGGCTCCGGCTCCGGTGAGGAGGCGCGCCAGCGCTTCCTGCGCGAGGCCCTCGCGATCTCGAAGGTCGATCACCGCAACGTGGTCCGCGTCCTGGACTTCGGCTACGCGGGCGACACGCCGTACATGGCGATGGAGTACCTGCGCGGGCAGGACCTGGGCAAGCTGGTCAAGGCGACGACGGGCTTCCTTCCGATCGCCGACGTGATCGACGTGATGCTGGCCGTGTGCGCGGCGATCCGCGCCTGCCACGAGGTCGGCATCATCCACCGGGATCTGAAACCGTCGAACGTCTTCCTGTGTGAGACCGACGGCGAGCGGATCGTGAAGATTCTCGACTTCGGCGTGTCGAAGCCGACGATGGCGAGCGATCTGACGCGGGAGGGGCAGATCGTCGGTACGCCGCAGTACCTCGCGCCCGAGCAGATCGACGGCAAGGCCCTGCCGCAGACCGACCAGTACGCGATCGGCGTCATGCTGTACCTCTGTCTCACGAAGGAGCTGCCGTACAAGGACCACGCCAGCCTCGGTCTGTTCCGCGCGATCCTTCTCGGGAAATTCACCGTGCCGTCGGTGCTGCGCCCCGAGCTGCCGCAAAGGCTGGAGGCGGCCATCGTGCGCGCGATGAGCACCGTGCCGGAAGAGCGGTTCGATTCGGTCCACGCGCTCGGGCGC
>DATFXS010000724.1:0-5649 GCA_035315605.1 Polyangia bacterium | reverse complement strand
GTGGGGATCCCCACGCCGGTGTCGCGGAAGCGGACCTCCAGGAACGCGGCGGCGGCCTTCCTGGAGGTGCGCTTCCGCGACACCGGCGTCGGCATCCCGCCCGGCGATCAGCGCAACCTGTTCATCCCGTTCTTCACGACGAAAGAGAAGGGCACCGGCCTGGGCCTGCCGATCAGCCAGCGCATCATCGAGAACCACGGCGGCACCATCGAGGTGCGGTCGCAGCCAGGGGAGGGCGCCACCTTCACGGTGCTGCTGCCGATCGAGGCCGACGCCTACGCCGCGCATCAGGAGGCCGCGCGGGAGGCGGCGCGCGCCGCCGAAGCGGCCCGCCGCCCGCCGCCACCGCCGCCCACCTTGCCGCCGCCGCCGCCCGGACGGCTGCCGCCGCCGGCGCCCGTGCCGGCCCCGATGTCCGGATCCGCGCGGCGACCGACCCCGCCGACCATCGACCGCGGTAAGATTCCGATTCCGTGACCGCCGCCGCCGCCACCACCGAGACAAAACGGGTCCTCGTCGCCGACGACGAGCTGAACATGCGCCGCGTGCTCGAAGCGATGCTTCGGCGCGAAGGCTACGAGGTGATCACCGCCGCGAACGGCCAGGAGGCGCTGTCCGGGATGACCGCCGGCGTCCACACCGTCATCACCGATCTCAAGATGCCGGTGCTGGACGGGATGGCGCTGCTCAAACGGCTCTCGTCCGACTATCCCGACGTCCCGGTCGTCATGATCACCGCCCACGGCTCGGTCGAAAACGCCGTCGAGGCCGTCAAGCTGGGCGCCTTCGATTACCTGGAGAAGCCGTTCGAGCAGGAGCAGATCCGCCAGGTCGTCGCCAAGGCGATGAGCACGTACGTGCTCGCGCGCCAGAACGCGCGTCCCGAGGAGCCGTCCGTCCGGGGCCGCTTCCGGCTGGTCGGCCAGGCGCCCGCCATCAAGCAGATCTACGCGGTGGTCGAGAAGGTCGCCCACACGCCGTCGACCGTGCTGATCACCGGCGAATCGGGGACCGGCAAGGAGCTGATCGCCCGCGCGCTGCACGAGAACTCGTCGCGCCACGGCGGGCCGTTCATCAAGATCAACTGCGCCGCGATCCCGAAGACGCTGATGGAGTCGGAGCTGTTCGGCTACGAGAAGGGGGCGTTCACGGGCGCGGTCGGCGCCAAGCCGGGCCGCTTCGAGCTGGCGCACGGCGGGACGTTGTTCCTCGACGAGATCGGCGAGATCCCGGTCGAGATGCAGGTGAAGCTGCTGCGCGTGCTGCAGGAGTCGGAGTTCGAGCGCGTCGGCGGCATCAAGACCATCAAGGTCGACGTCCGGCTGGTGACCGCCACCAACCGGGATCTGCTGCAGGACATCGCCGGCGGCTCGTTCCGCGAGGACCTCTACTACCGCCTGAACGTCGTGCCGATCCACATCCCGCCCCTGCGTGAGCGGCGCGAGGATATCCCGCTGCTCCTCGACCATTTCCTCGCAAAGTTCAACGATCGCTTGAAGAAACAGATCGGGTCGGTTTCGGCCGACGCCATCTCCCGGATGGGCAGCTACCACTGGCCCGGCAACATCCGCGAGCTCGAGAACATGATGGAGCGCACGATGCTGTTCTGCGAGGGGCCTGAGATCCAGGTGGCGGACCTGCCGCCCGAGATCGGGGGCCTGCCGGCCGCGGCGGCGCCGGCGGCGCCGGGCGCCGCCTCGCTGAAGGAGGCGGTGCGTGCCGAGACCGAACGCGTCGAGCGCGAGCTGATTCAGAAGGCGCTCGACGAGACGGGCGGCAACGTCACGCAGGCGGCGCGCAAGCTCAAGATCTCGCGCAAGAGTCTGCAGACCAAAATGAAGGAGCTGGGCCTCCGGACGGCCTGAACGGCCTGAACGGGCAAAAAAGGCGGGCGGCGGGGCCGTTGTGTTATCGTCGGGCACCGCCTTGGCCGCCGACACCTTCAAGAAGTTGTCCCGGGCAGTCGTTCTTCTCGCGATGCTGGTGGCGTTTCCGGCGCGCGGTGCGGAGGTCACGCGCGTGGTCAGCGCGATGGACGGCACCAACCGCATCGACTTCAACATCACCGCGACGTACCTCTACGACACCAAGAGCGCGTTCGTGAAGCGCGAGCTCGAGTCGGGCCGCACGCCGGACACGGAGATCATCAAGGACCTCAAGTTCGGGCAGACGCGCCATATCCTGAACCTGCGCGCCGACGTCGGCGTGCTGTGGGACGTCGGGCTCCACGTCGAGATGCCGCTGGTCCTGCAGGACACGTCCACGCTGGACTTCGACCGCAGCGACGGCTCCAACTGCACGTACCCCGAAGACGGCGTCGCCGTTCCGAGCTGCGTCGACTCGCACAACTCGACGATTCTGCGCGACGGCATCCTGAAGGGATACAACACGGACAGCTGGGGCCTGGACGCGCAGCACAACCGCCAGTATTCGCGAACCGGGCCTCCCGGCCCTTCCAACGTCTTCCAGGGACCGGCACGCAAGGGGTTCCAGTACCTCGGCGTCGGCATCACCTGGGCGCCGTTCAACCAGGCGCGCGACGACACCAAGCCGACCTGGACGCTGTCGTTCGACGCCGATCTGGACGTGTTTGCAGACAAGCGGTTCGACCCCGGAAACCCGGGCGCCAACACCGCCGTCGGCGAGGGCTACCACCAGCTCATCTGGTCGACCTTCGTCTCCAAGCGGTTTCGCTGGTTCGATCCCTATTTCGGCGCCTGGTACAACCTGCCGATCCGAACCAGCAGCAGCCCGTTCGAGAAGTACGGGCCGACGCAGACCAGCGTCAACCCGCAGCAGCGCGCCGGCGCGATGATCGGCGTCGAGCAGATCGCCTGGGAGAACCCGCGCGGCGACCAGCGCGTGACCTTCGAGGCGCGCGCCTACGTCGAGCAGCACTTCTTCGGCCGCGGCCGCAGCGAGATCTGGGAGCCGCTGTCGGGCGACCAGCGATGCAGCAGCGCCGACACGACGACCTGTCGGGCCGGCATCGACCTGCAATACAGCCCCGATGGGACGACGATCGTGGACGCCCCGCACCCCGGCATCACCGACATCGAGAGCTACGCCACCGTCGGCGGCGAGGCGGGGTTCAACGTCCAGGTCGGCAAGTTCATCCGCTTCCGCGCCCTGGGCGGCCTCAAGACCGACATGCCCCACATGATCACCGCCGCCGGAGCCGGCGTCGACGCCAACGGCGACGGTTTCGTCAATCCGGCCGATCCCAAGGAGGCGAACCCGGTCTACCGGCAGGCGATCGATCTCCCCGGCCGGCGCTTCCGGGTCGAGGGGACGAAGGTCTGGAGCCTGTTCATCCAGGGCTCGATGATGTTCTAGGCCCGGCCTAGAACCGGTACGCGAGCTCGGCGGCCAGGTTCATCGACAGCACCATCTGGTCCCGCGTCACCCACGCCATCGGCGCCAGCAGCTCGGTCACGAGGTCCAGCGACGGCGTGAGCGGGAAGGCGAAGCCCGTGGACGCGCGCACGACCGGGCCGTTGCGCGGCAGGTAGCCAGAGGCGAAGCGGATCGGGATGCGGATACCGCCCGGCGATCCGGCCAGGTACTCGACCTGGACGGTCGCCAGGAGATCGCCGACGCGACTGTCCTTGCCCTTCAGGTTCGCGTAGCCGGCGTAGCCGCCGAAGCTGACGTGCGGCGAGAAGATGAAGTCCAGGCGGGCGCCGGCGAGGTGGTTGTAGAAGTCGCCCGGGTAGACGCCGATCGCGCCTTCGGTCTGCAGCGCGAGCCGCATCGGCAGCCGGTCGGGAGGGACCGGCGGCGGCTCGGCAGGCTGCTGGACGGTCGGCGCCGCCTGCGCCCCCGCCGGGGCCGCCGACGCCGCGAGCAGTGCCCCGGTCAGAAGCGCACGCGCGAACAACGTCATCGGATCTCCTTATCGATCACGGACGCGGAGGCGTCGAGCAGCGCGCGCGCGTAGCGGGCGTTGTGCGCGCCCGCGGCGGGATCCTCGAGGACCAGCAACAGATCCCAGACGGCGCGCCCGTACGGCGTGCGGCGATCGACGGTGACGCCGTCGCGGACGCGCGCGTGCGCGGGATCGGTGACATCGCGCCCGGCCAGGCGGCGCCACAGCTGCTGGGCCCGCGCCCGGACATCGCTGGCCGGCGGCGCCGACCCGTGGCACGGGGCGCAGGCCGCGGCGGTGGCGCGGAAGCCGTGGCCGGCGCCGCGGTCGATGTTGTCGGGCCCCCCTCGGTGGCAGCCGATGCAGCCGCCCGCGACCCCGGCGTGTAGCGGCGCGCCCGTCATCGGCGCGCCGGTCGCGGGATCCAGCCCGCCCCGTCCCAGCCAGAGCGCCGCCGCGGTCGCGGTCGGCCGGGCGTCGGCGGCATCCGGCGTGTGGCAAGGGAGGCAGACGCTGCTCGTGGCGCCCGCGAGCAGCGCCGGAACGGGCGTCTCGCGCAACAACCGCGTCGCGCCTGGTCGCTTGGCATCATGGACGGCGTGGCATGCACTGCAGCTGATGCCCAGCGGTCCGACGCCAGTCGGCGGGCTGCGATCGACGTGGCCGCGCTCCGGCGTCGCGACGGCGTCCAGGAATCCCCAGGTGGTGTGGCAGCGCGCGCAGGCGGGCTCGCTGCCGGCGCGCGGATCGCGATCCGCCCGCGCCATCGCCGTGCCGCCCCAGGCCACGACGTGTCCGTAGCGCGGCGGGGCGTCGTGGCAGACGGCACAGACATCGGCGCGCAGCACGCTCCAGCGCGAGGCGGCGTCCGGGATCGCCGACGGCCCGTGGCAGGCGAGGCAGCCGACCCCGCCCACGCGGCGCAGATCG
Source organism: Polyangia bacterium (assembly GCA_035315605.1). Taxonomy (GTDB): domain Bacteria; phylum Myxococcota_A; class Polyangia; order Fen-1088; family Fen-1088; genus JADGRB01. The sequence goes on along the minus strand of DATFXS010000724.1, from coordinate 851 downwards.
CGCGGCAGCTCTTCCCACCGGCGTCCGAGATTGCCGGCGGCGCCGAGCTCGGAGGCGACGTGGCCGAAGCCGCCGTCGAGCGCGCCCGGCTCGCCGGTCGCGTGGCAGGCGAGCGCGCACGCGGGATAGCCGGCGGGGCGCGCGGGGCTGTCCATCAGCCGGGCGAGGACGGTCGTCATCGGGCTGGCCGCGGCCGCGTCGGTGATGGCGCGGTGGCAGTCGGAGCGTCCGCAGTCGAGCGGCGTCTCGTCGTAGCGCATGCTCCGCAATGTGATCTCTCGCGCGTCGTTGCCCTTGAGCCGCCAGTCGCCGGCGACGTCGGGCACCAGGCTGCTGACGCCTCCGATCGGCTCGACCTGCGCGTGGCTGCGGGAGGGTTGCGCGATGAGCCGCCAGGGACCGCCGCCGAGATAGACGCGCGCGCCGATCGGCGTGTTGGGCAGCCCGCGCGATCGCGGCGCGGCGGCGACGCGGATGTCGGCGTCGAGGACACCGTCGCCACCGTCGGTCCAGGTCGCGTGAAGGAAGATCTCGCCGCGCGTTCGCGGCGACAGCGGAACCACGCCCCAGGGCAGATCGCCGGGCCGGATCTCGGCAAGGGACGGCATGCGCGCGCGGAGCTCGAAGCCGTCGCGCGCCATCGACATTTCGGCCAGCGGGACGCCCCCCACCTGTTCCCAGACGATGTGGCCGCCCGCCCGCTCCGGGCAGGCGAGGGACGCCGTGATCGTGAACGTTCCGCTGAATCCGACCGGATCGCTCGGCCCATCGAGCCGCAGGCATTCGGCGCGCGGGGGCTGGTGCCGGTGGCAGGCCGGTGCCGCCACCAACAGGACGCCGAGCGCGATCCC
>DATFXS010000723.1:0-2784 GCA_035315605.1 Polyangia bacterium | reverse complement strand
TGCCGCCCGCGCCCGTGGCGCTGCCGCCCGTGCCGGCCGCGCTGCCGCCGCTGCCGCCGGTCGTGGTGCCGGTGCCGCCCCGGCCCGCGATCCCGCCGTTACCGCCGGCGCCGCTCCCGCCACCACCGCCGCTGCCTCCCCGGCCGCCCATGCCGACGCTCCCCGTGCACGCCAGACCCGAAACGAACAGCAGCGACGCAAGCAGACGACGCATCGCTTGATCGTCTCGCCGATCGCCACGGCTGGCAAGCGCGATCGACGAACTCAGCCGCTATGGCGGTGCGTCCGCGAAGCAGGCGGCCAGGTCCGGTTGCTCGGCGGCGGTCAGCAGAGCCGTGGCGATCACGTCCCCGTGATAGCAGGTGCCCGGGACGCCCTTGCCCCAGTAGTCGGGCGGCGGGCCACCGACGCATTGGGGAATGCGCACCCAGACGGCCACCGCCCGCTCGGCGGGCAAGAATTGTGCGCGCGCGAGGATCTGACCGCGCAGCTCGCGCGCAGCGACGCCGACGTCGCGGTCGGCCAGCTTGCGCCTGCCCGAGTAGATCTGGACGGCGACGTCGCCGGCGGGGAAGCCGTTCTGCTTTTCGGCGTGCCCGGTATAGAGGGCGCGAACGCGGCAGGCGCCGGCCGGGCTGCGAGCGGCCGCGGCGAGCGGCACGAAGCCGCGGTCCGCGAGCGCGCTCTGAAGCCGCCCGGCCGCGACCTCCTCGAACGCGCCGACCGCCGCGCGCAGGCGTTCCGCGTCCCGGCGGCGCGCGCTGGAAAGCCGCGCGACGACCTTGCCCGTCATGTCGCGAATCTCGACGAAGCGCACCGTGCCGCGCGTCTCCTCGACCACACCGGTCTCGTCGTTCTCCTCGCACCAGTCGCTGCTCCCCTCGTACGCGAACTGGCGAAGCGCGGGCGCGAACTGGGTGGCCGGCTGGTACTTGATCTCCGTGTCCTCGCAGGCGCCGGTCGCGTGCGCCTTGGCGGCGCCCAGAAGGCAGGCGGCAAACACCGCCGCGCGGGACGCGGCCTTCACGGCCGGGCCAGGAAGCGGGCCAGGATCGTCTTCACGCCGACGCCCGGGAACTTCATCGTCACCTTCATGTCGTTGCCCGCGCCCTGCCAGCCCCGCACCTCGCCGACGCCGAACGACGGGTGCCGCAGCTTCGCGCCGATCTGGAGGCCGCCGCTCCGCTCGTCCTCGCTGTCGTATTCGATGCGGATCTCGCCCGGCCCGCCCCCGCGGCCGGGCGCACGGCGCGGCGCCGGCAGCGGCAGACGCGAGCGCGGCTCCTCGGGCTCGTCGCGCGACCAGCGTCCGCCCCAGGGTCCGCGCCCCTCGCTGTCGCCGTAAGCGCCGCCGTACTCGACCGGCCGCGCCATCACGATCGCCTCGACGCGCGCGGCGGGCAAGTCACGCAAGAAGCGGCTGGGGACGCCGGGCAGCTCCTGCCCGGACAGACGGCGGCGCCGCACGCGCGACAGGTGCAGCTGCGTCCGCGCGCGCGTGACCGCGACGTAGCAGAGGCGCCGTTCCTCCTCGACCGCCGAGTCGTCATCGACGCTGCGCGCGTGCGGGAAGATCCGCTCCTCGAGCCCCGTGATGAACACGACCGGGAATTCCAGCCCCTTCGCCGTGTGCACCGTCATCAGCGAGATCGCGCCCTTGTCCGGATCGTAACCGTCGACGTCCGACACCAGCGCGATCCGCTCGAGGAACCCGTGCAGCGACGGCTCCTCCGCCTCTTTTTCGTATTCGCGCATCTGCGCCACGAACTCGAGCAGGTTCTCGATGCGCCCCTCCGCCTCCATCGTCGCCTCGCCCGCGAGCGCGTCGCGGTAACCGCTCTCCTCCAGGATCTTTTCGGCCAGCGAGGCGGGGCCCAGCGAGGCGCCCTCGTCGCGCAGCTTCTTCATCAACGCAACGAACGCCGCCACCTTCTTGCGCGGTCCCGCGCCCAAGATTGATTCGTCCTGCGCCACCAGCTCCAGCGCCTGCCAGGCCGGCAGCTTGCGCTCGTAGATGATGTCGGTGATCTTGTCGACGGTCGCGGCGCCGATGCCGCGCGCCGGGACGTTGATGATCCTCTGCAGCGCCACCCCGTCGTCGGGGTTCGCGACGGCCCGCATGTAAGCGACCAGGTCCTTGATCTCGGCGCGGTCGAAGAAGCGCGTACCGCCCACGACCGTGTAGGGCAGATCGCGCGCGCGCAGCGCGTCCTCCAGCACGCGCGACTGCGCGTTGGTCCGGTAGAAGACGGCGAAGTCGCGCGGCGCCAGGGAGGCCGACAGCGCCTCGCCGATGCGGCTCGCCACGAATTCGGCCTCGTCGCGCTCGGTCTCGCCCTCGAACAGGATGATCGGATCGCCCTCGCCCGCCTCGGTGTAGAGCCGCTTCGGCCGCCGCTCGCTGTTCTTCTCGATGATGGCGTTGGCGGCCGCCAGGATGTTGCCGGTCGACCGGTAGTTGCGCTCCAGCTTGACGGCCTGCGCGCCGGGATGGTCGCGCTCGAAATCGAGGATGTTGCGGATGTCGGCGCCGCGCCACCGATAGATCGACTGGTCCTCGTCGCCGACCACCGTGATGCTGCCGGTCCGCCGCGACAGGAGGCGCACGATCCGGTACTGCACGCTGTTGGTGTCCTGGAACTCGTCGACCAGCACGTGTTCGAAGCGGGCGGCCAGGACCTCTCCCGCGGGGCTGGCGCACAGCTTGAGCGCCGCCAGCAGGAGGCCGCCGAAGTCCACCGCGTTGGCCGCGCGCAGCCGCTCTTCGTAGGCGCGATACGCCTT
>DATFXS010000722.1:0-15847 GCA_035315605.1 Polyangia bacterium | reverse complement strand
CGTGCGCGTCGCCGACTGTCGCTGGGTCACCTCGGGTGAATTCGAGAAGTACCGTTTTCCGGCCGCGGATCAGGCCACCATGGACCTGCTGCTCGGCATCAAGCGCGGGTGAGCGGCCGTCGTCGCCATAAGCAGGAGCTGACGGGGCCGCTGCCGTTGCGCGCGGTGAAACGCGCGGCGCCTTCCGACAGCGGCGCGACGCCGCCGCTCAGGTCCTTGCACCAGGCCGCCGCGCGCTGGATTGGCGCCCTCATCCGGATGACTTCGCCGCATCCCGCGATGACGGCGGTCCTGGATGTCGTCGAGCGGCTACAGGAACGGCCGTACCGGACGAACTTCGTCCTGCTGGGCGAGCCGGGGACGGGCAAGGCCGGGCTGGCGCGCGCGCTGCACCAGCTGATCTGCGCGGATGGACCGCTGGTCCGCTTCGATGTCGTCGGCTTCTCCGACGACGATGCGCTGGCGGCCCTGAAGGGCGACGGCAAGCACGGTGGCGCGGCGCAGGCAGCGGCGGGCGGGACGTTGCTGATCGGCGAGACCGCGGGGCTGGGGCCGCAGACGCAAGCGGCGCTCATCCGGCTGCTCAAGACGGGGCGGGTCGACCTCGGCCCGAACGTGAAGTCGGAGACGCCGGCTGGCGAGCGCAAGCGCGTCTGCGCGATCGCGATGTCCGACCACGACCTGTGGGCGGAGGTGCGTGCCGGGCGCTTCCGTCACGACCTTTACTGGCGGCTGGCGCGCATCGTGCTGAAGCTGCCGCCCCTGCGCGAGCGCAAGCAGGACATCGGGCCGGCGGTCATCTGGATGGGCAACCGCATCCTGCGCGACGCCGGATCGCCCTTCGAGCTGGTCGGCACCGACGACCTGCCGCGGCTGACGGCCGCTGAGCGGGCGAACGCCATCGAGCTGAAACGCGACGCGATCTCGGCGCTGGCCGAGCAGGAGTGGCCGGGCAACCTGCGGGAGCTGGAAACGGTGCTCGAGCGAGCGCTGCTGCTTTACCGTGAAGGTGGCGCGCCGGGGTTCCCCGGAGGCGGGTTCATCGACGGTCGGGCCGTCCGCGCGGCGCGTTGACACGGCGGCCGCGCGACAACGCCCGCCTGGCGCCGTCCTTTCCCACGTGCGCGACGTGCAAAAGGCGACTCGTCTCTGGTACGCTGGGGGACCGAAGCGATGACCTGTACACGCTGTTCCGCGACGATCAGCCCGGGAGCCAAGTTCTGCCCCGCTTGCGGGGCGGCCCAACCGCCGGAGCCCGTCGGGGGCGGGATGCACGGCTTCGTCCCCGTGCCTCAGAGCCTGCCGACCGCCCAGCCGCCGGTCGCCGCGCCCGCGGCGCCGCGTTCGACCAACGGCCTGGCGATCGCGTCGATGGTGCTGGGGATCGTCTGGATCTGGTGGGTCGGGTCGATCCTGGCGCTGGTGTTCGGGTACGTGAGCAAGTCGCAGATCAACGCGTCGGGCGGCGCACAGGGCGGCAAGGGGATGGCGATCGCCGGCATCGTGCTCGGCTGGGTCGGCATCGGCACGCTCTGCATCGGCATCATCGGCGCCGCGCTCGGCAAGTAGCGCTCCCGGATTCAGGGCCGCGCGGCCCGAACGGCGTGGGCGACGAGCCACGCGTCGACGGCGCGGCGCTCGCGCTCCGCCTTCGGGATCTTGGCGTACTCGGCGCGCGCCGCCTCGCCGGTGGCGCGGCCCGCGACGCGATCTCCGCTCTCCCAGAGTGCGCGCGCCAACGCGAACCGCGTCTCCGCACGAACGTCGAGCTTGGGATCGGACCGCTCGCGGATGGCGAGCGCGCGCCGGAGATCGGGGACGGCTTCCTTCGCGCGCCCAAGGCCGATCAGCGCGACGCCGGTCGCCGTCAGAGGGTAAGCGAGCCAGAGCCCTTCTCGGCCGACGGCGGCCTCCACGCCGGGTAGAGCGGCCCGACACGACTCGAGCGCGTCAGCGTAGCGCCCGAGGCCGTTCAGGTACTCGCACCGGTTGCCGAGACCGTAGAACGACAGCGTGGCTCCTGGGCCATACGCGCGATCGAAGATCGCGCGCGCGCGATCGGTCTCCTCGATTGCGGCGGCGAAATGACCCTGCCGTGCGTGCACCTCTGCAAGCGTGTTCAGCGACAGCGCAATGTCCGGGTGATCGCTCGCCAAGATCTTTTCTTTGAGTTTGACCGCTTCGCGAAGGTCCGCCTCGGCACCCTCCAGATCTCCGGCCTCGTATCGGGAAAACCCGCGGTTGTTGGCCAGCCAGGCCCAGAGCCGCTCGTGGCCGGGGCCCATGCGTTTCAAGATCGCGTCAGCGAGATGCGCCCATTGTTCTCCTACATCGGGGCGGCCGAGGAAGGCCCCCGCGACGGAGACCAGCTGCACCGCGGCCTCCGCCGCGACCTCGTCATGGCGGGACGCCTCGGCCGTCCACAACGCCTGCTCGTATCGCTCGTTTGCTTCTCTCGGCTGCTCCAGCGACGCGTGCAGCCACCCGAGGAGCGCCAGGATCTCGGCGACGAGCGGCTCGTAGGCGAGCGCGCGCGCTTCGGTCAGGAGCGGATCGGCCAGGGCGATGGCCTGCTTGAATCTGCCCGCCGCCTCGCCCAGCGCGCGTGCGTCGGCGACGCGGCGCCGAAGGTCGTCCACCTTCGTACGGATCTTCGGATCCTTGGGCAGCGGGACCACGGAGCGGCGGAGGACGGACACATCGGCGCAGCGGGCGATGTTGGGCAGCGCATTCGCGGCGTCTATCGCCTGGCCGATGACGGCCCTGTCGGCGGTCGCCAAGACGTCGGTCAGGGCGCGCAGGCGCTCGCGGCTGTCGTCGAGGCAACCCGTCCGTAGATCCAGCACCTCGGCGGGCTGCTGCCCGCGCACATGCGTCGCCTCGCAGCTGTCGCGGTACATCGCCGCCCAGCGCTGCGCGTAGCCGTCGAGGATCGCCGCCGTCCGCTCCCAGGTTTCGCCCGCGCGCGCGATGCCGGTGGCGATAAATGCGGCGCGCGTCGCCTCCCGTCGATGCGAGGGGGCGGCCCCGCCCGGCGGCTCCCAGACGCCCGCCAGCTTGTCGCTCGCGCCCTGGCAGAGCGCCGCCCCTGCTCGTCCCAGCGTCCGCTGCGCGAGCGCGCCGCCGACGAGCAGCAACGTCGCCACGCCCGCGGCGGCCAGGGTGCGGCGGCGCCGCCGCGCCGGATCGCGGGAGAGCTCGGCGAGCAACGCCTGCATCGACGGGAAACGCTGGTCGCGGTCGACGCTGAGGCCGCGAAGCAACAGCTTGCGCAACCAGGCGGGCGCGCGAACTCCCTGGGGTGGATCGCGCAGCCGCCCACGCGTGACGTTTTCGGAGAGCGTGGCCAACGACTCGCCTGCGAACGGTCGCTCTCCGTAAAGCGCCTCGTACAGGGCCACGCAGAAGCTGAATTGGTCGCTGCGCGCGTCTGCCGACTGGCCGAGGTACTGCTCGGGGGCCATGTACGCCGGAGTGCCGACCAGCGTCCCGGTTCGCGTCAGCGCGAACGCCGCCGTGCCTGCGAAGTCCCCGCGCTCCAGTGCGGCCGCTGCCGGCGCGCGGTCGTCGCCGGCCTCGCTCGCCAGGCCGAAATCCATGACGCGCACCTTGTCATCGGCGGCGACCATGACGTTCTGGGGCTTGAAGTCGCGGTGGACGATCTGCGCCGCGTGCGCGGCCGCCAGCCCGCGCCCCGCGCCGAGGAACACGTCCCGGATCTCCGGCCACGTGCGCGGCTTGCCACCCAGCCACGCGGCCAGCGTTTCCCCCCCGACGAACTCCATCGCCACGAAGACCCGACCCCCGAACGTGCCCGCGTCGTGCACGACGACGACGTTCGGGTCGGAGAGGCGCGCGATGGCCTTCGCCTCTCTGAGCAGCCTGCCCTGGCGGTGCGACAGTGATTCGGTGAGGACGCCCGCTTGGTGCAAGAGCTTGAGCGCGACCTTGCGATCCAGCTCGGGATCGTAGGCGGCATAGACGTCGCCCATCCCGCCGCGTCCGACGAGATCGAGGACGACGTACCGCCCGACGCTCGCCCCGCGCGTCAGCGGCGCGTTCGAGGATGGCGGCGCTTGGTCACGGGAGCCCATGGGCTGTCAGGGGTGGGGATGCGCGGCGTGAACCGCGTGGGCGGCGAGCCAGGCGTCGACGGCGCGGCGCTCGCGCTCGGCCTTCGGGATCTTGGCGTACTCGGCGCGCGCGGCTTCGCCAGCCGCGTGGCCGGCGGCGCGGTCGCCGCTGTCCCATAGCGCGCGGGCCAGCGCGAACCGCGTCTCGGCGCGAACGTCGCGCATCGGATCGGACCGCTCGCGGATATCGAGCGCGCGCCGGAGCTCGGGGACGGCCTCATTCGGGCGCCCGAGGCCGATGTGCGCGATGCCCGCCGCCGTCAAGGCGTAAGCGGACCAAGGATGATTCTCTCCGACCGTCGCCGCGTAGATATGAGATGCCAACTGGCAGGACTGGAGGGCCTCGGCGTAGCGACGGAGGCCGTTCAAGTACTCACAGCGGTTGCTGAGCGTCTCCGCCGACATTGGGCTTCCGGGGCCGTAGGAGTGGTCGAAGATCTCGCGGGCGCGATCAATCGGAGTGAGCGCCGCGGCGAACTCGCCTCGCCGCGCGTAGATCTCTGCAAGCGAGAGCAGCGAGTGTGCGACATCCGGGTGATCCCTCCCCCCGATCCTCTCCTTGAGCCGGATTGCTTCACGAATGTCCGGCTCCGCGGCCTCCAGATCGCCAGCAAGGATTCGAGAGGCCCCGCGGTTGCTGGCGAGCCAGGCCCGCAAGCGATCGTGTCCGGGGCCCATGCGCTTCAGGATCGCGTCGGCGAGGTGCGCCCAGCGTTCCGTGGCGTCGTAGTGTTCCAGCAGGCCGCCGTCGACGTAGACCAGCTGCACGGCTGCCTCTGCCGCCGCCTCGTCGTCCCGTGTGGCCTCGGCGATCCATAGCGCCTCTTGATAGTGCGCGCTTGAAATTGTCGCGTCCCCGAGGGCGGCGTGCAGCCACCCGAGGAGGGCCAGGACCTCCGCGATGACCGGTTCGTATCCGAGCGCGCGCGCCTCGTTCAACAGGGGCTCGGCGAGCGCGATCGCCTGCTTGAATCGGCCCGCTACATCGCCCTGGGCGCGCGCATCGGTGGCGCGCCGGCGAAGGTCGTCCACCTTCGCGCGGATGTTCGGATCCTTGGGCGGCGGGACCACGGAGCGACGGAGGATGGTCACCTCGGCGCAGCGGGCGAGGTCGGGCAGGGCGTTCGCGGCGTCTATTGCCTGGCCGACGACCGAAGTGTCCGCGGCCACCAGCACGTCGGTCAGCGCGCGCACACGCTCCCGGCGGTCGTCGAGGCAACTGGCCCGCAGATCCAGCACCTCGGCCGACTGCTCCCCGCGCACGTGGGTCGCCTCGCAGCTGTCTCGGTACATCTCTACCCAGCGCTGCGCGTAGCCGTCCAGGATCGCCGCTGTACGTTCCCAGGTCTCACCCGCGCGAGCGACGCCGGTGGCGAGAAACGCGGCGCGCGCCGCGTCCCGCCGTCGCGAAGGGCCGGTACCGGTACCACCGGGCAGCTCCCAGACGCCCGCGAGCTTGCCGAGCGCGCTCTGGCAGAGCGCCGCGCCTGTCCGGCCGAGCGTCCGCTGCGCGAGCGCGCCGCCGACGAGCAGCAGCGTCGCGCCGCCCGCGGCGACCAGCGCCCGGCGGCGTCGTCGCGCCGGATCGCGAGAGAGCTCGGCGAGCAGCGCCTGCATTGACGGGAAGCGCTGGTTGCGGTCGACGTTCAGGCCGCGAAGCAGCAGCTTGCGCAGCCAAGCGGGCACGCGGACGCCCTGGGGCGGATCGCGCAGCCGGCCGCGCACGACGTTTTCGGACAGCGACGTCAGCGACTCGCCCGCGAACGGTCGCTCGCCATACAGCGCCTCGTAGAGGGCGACGCAGAAGCTGAACTGATCGCTGCGCGCGTCAGCGCGCTGGCCGAGGTACTGCTCGGGGGCCATGTAAGCCGGTGTTCCGACGAGCGTCCCGGTCCGCGTCAGCGCGAACGTCGCCGTGCTGGCGAAGTCGGCGTGGTCGGGCGCGGCCCCGGCTGACTCGCTGTGGTCGCCGGCATCGCTCGCCAGGCCGAAGTCCATGACCCGCACCTTGCCGTCGGCGGCGACCATGACGTTCGGGGGCTTGAAGTCGCGGTGGACGATCTGCGCCGCGTGCGCGGCGGCCAGGCCGCGGCCGGCGGCGACGAATACGTCCCGGATCTCCGGCCACGTGCGCGCCTTGCCGCCCACCCACGCTGCCAGCGTTTTTCCTTCGACGAACTCCATCGCCACGAAGACGCGATCGCCGAACGTGCCCGCGTCGTGCACCACGACGATGTTCGGGTCGGAGAGGCGCGCGATCGCCTTCGCTTCCTTGAGCAGCCGGGTCTGGCTCTGCGAGCGCGACTCGCTGCTGGTGCCCGCTTCGTGCAGGAGCTTCAGCGCGACCTTGCGATCCAGCTCCGGATCGTACGCCGCGTAGACCTCGCCCATCCCGCCCCGGCCGACGAGATCGAGGATGACGTAGCGGCCGATGCTCGCCCCGCGCGCGAGCGCCGTGACTCGAGATGGCGCCAAGGGTCCGGCGCGCGGTGCGCCGAGATCACCGATCGCCAGACGCGATCCGTCCGCCAGCGCGGCCCCGACCGCGACCACCAGCTCGCCGCACGCGACGCACGCGGCGACGTGCCCTTCGATCTCCGGGATCCGGGCGGACGCGAGTCGTCCTTCGATGAAGGCGAGGATCGTCGCTTCGTCGGGGCAGCTCAACGCGGCGGTCCCTCACGCACGGCGCAGCGCGTCCGAAAACGCGGATGACGTGCGAGGCGCTCGCGACGTGGCTGGCAGAGCGGACGGATGGCGGAGCCGCTCCCAACCCCAGTGCAGGAGCAGAACCATGGACACGATCAAGACGAACAGCGGACTCAAGGTCAAGGCGGGCGTGAAGGCCGGAGGGCTCGGCACGTCGAATCACAGCCGCGGAGCGTTGAAGGTGCGCGCGGGCGTGAAAGCGGGCGGGCTCGGCACGTCGAACCATAGCCGCGGAGCGTTGAAGGTGCGCGCGGGCGTGAAGGCCGGTGGACTCGGCACGGCGAACCACAGCCGCGCCGCGCTGTCGATCCGGGCGTAGCTCGTTCGAACGCCGGACCGGTCGTGTTACGGTCCGGCTCGTGGAGCTGGTCGCGGCGTTTCGGGCGGAGAGCAGCTCGCCTTCGGTGGACGAGGGCGCCGCGTCCGACGCGGCGCTGGAGGCGAGGCTGGCAGGGCTCGTGGCACGCGGACGCGCGGCGTATCCCGAGCTGGCAGTCGACGGCGTCGCGTTCGTTCGTTTCCTCGCGCGCGCGGTGGCGCGCGCGGAGTCGGAGGCGCCCGCCTCTCTCGACGCGATCGAGATAGAAGATCTGTATCTGGCGTGTGCGTGCGCGGCGGGCGTCAGCGGCGCGGCGGCGCGGTTCGAAGAGCGGTGCGGCGCGCGGCTCGGCGTGGTGCTGGCGGCGGTCGCGAAATCGCCGGACCTTCGCGCCGAGGTCGGCCAGCGGGTGCGCGACGCACTGCTGGTCGGCACCGCGGCGGAGGCGCCCAAGATTGCTAACTACGGCGGGGCGGGCGCCCTCGATCGGTGGGTGGCGGTGGTCGCGCAGCGGCAGGTGGCCTCGTTGCTGCGGCACGAGGCGAGCGAGCAGCGCGCGCGGGAAGGGGCGGCGGTCGAGGCGGCCGTGACGGCCGGCGCCGCGCCGGAGGTCGCGTACGCCAAGCAGCGCTACCGCGGCGACTTCGAGCAGGCGATGACGGACGCGCTGGCCGCGCTCCCGGAGCGCGAGCGCCTGCTGTTGCGGCTGCACCTCGTGGGCGGGCTCAGCGTCGAGAACATCGGCAAGATGTACGGTGTCAGCCAGGCGACGGCGTCGCGCTGGCTGAAGAGCGCGCGCGACACGGTGTCCGACGAAGTGACGCGCCTGCTGCGCGAGCGCATGCACGCCTCCCCGGACGAGCTCGCCTCGCTGGCGGGCCTGGTCGCCAGCCAGATCGAGGTCAGCATTTCACGCCTTCTCGGACCCGGGGATCGCTGAGGCCAGCGCCGCCGGACGGTTTGGGCCCGTTCCGCGGGCCCCATATGTTAATAGTCGCGGGCTGGGCTTTACGCCCCGCACCCTATGGCCATCAAACCCTTTCGTCGCGTGCTCGCCGCCAACCGGGGCGAGATTGCCGTCCGGATCTTCCGCGCCAGCACCGAGCTCGGGTTCCGCACGGTCGCGATCTTCTCGGAGGAGGACCGGGTCCACCTGCACCGCTACAAGGCCGACGAGGCCTACCTGGTCGGCAAGGGCCTCGAACCGGTGGCCGCCTACCTGGCCGAGGATGAGATCGTCGAGCTGGCGAAGCGCCACGAGGTCGACGCGATTCACCCGGGCTACGGCCTGCTGTCCGAGCGGGCGTCGTTTGCCCGCAAGGTGCGCGACGCTGGGCTGACGTTCGTCGGGCCGACGCCGGAGGTGATCGAGGCGCTGGGCGACAAGGTCGCGGCCCGGAAGATCGCCGAGGCGGCGGGCGTCCCGATCGTCCCGGGGACGCCCGGCGGCGTGAAGACGCTCGCGGAGGCGCGCGCGTTCGGGGATCGCGTCGGCTATCCCGTCATCATCAAGGCGTCGGGGGGCGGCGGCGGGCGCGGAATGCGCGTCGTGCGCGCCGCGGAAGAGCTGGACGAGCTTCTGACCCGCGCCCGCTCCGAGGCGAAGAAGGCGTTCGGCGACGACACGATCTTCCTCGAGAAGCTGGTGATCCGGCCGAAACACATCGAGGTCCAGATCCTGGGCGACAACCACGGCAACGTCATCCACCTGTTCGAGCGCGACTGCTCGGTGCAGCGCCGCCACCAGAAGGTGATCGAGTACGCGCCCGCCTGGTCGCTGCCGCCGGCGCTGCGCGCGCGGCTGGCCGCCGACGCGCTGAAGATCGCGCGCCACGTGAAGTACAGCAACGCCGGCACCGTCGAGTTCCTGGTCGGAGAGGACGGCGCCCACTACTTCATCGAGGTCAACCCGCGCATCCAGGTCGAGCACACGGTCACCGAGGCGATCACCGGGCGCGATCTGGTGCAGGCGCAGATCCGGATCGCCCAGGGATACAAGCTCGGCGACCCGGAGATCGGCATCGGCAGCCAGGACGAGATCCAGCAGCGCGGCGTCGCGATCCAGGTGCGCGTCACCGCCGAGGATCCGCGCAACGACTTCCTGCCCGACACCGGCAAGATCACCGTCTACCGCCCCGCGGTCGGCAACGGCATCCGGCTGGACGACGGGTCGGGGTACGTGGGCGCGCGCGTTTCGCAGTACTACGACTCGCTGCTGGTCAAGATCACCGCCAGCGGCCTCGAATGGAACTACGTCCGTCGCAAGGCGGCGCGCGCCCTGCGCGAGTTCCGCATCCGCGGCGTCAAGACCAACCTCGCGTTCCTCGAGAACGTGCTGTCGCACCCGACGTTCGCCGCCGGCAAGACCCACACCACCTTCGTCGACGAGACGCCGGAGCTGTTCCAGTTCGCGCCGCGCCGCGATCGCGCCACCCGCATCCTGCGCTACATCGGCTCGACCATCGTCAACGGCCACCCGACCGTGCGGGGCAAGCCGAAGCCGCCGCCGTCTGTGCTGTCGATCGAATCGGCGCCGCCGCCCGTGCCGCGCCAGGCGCCACCTCCCGGAACCAAGGACATCCTCACGAGCGAAGGTCCCACCGGGATCGTCAAGCTGCTTCGCAAGGACAAGCGCGTCTACCTGACCGACACCACCTGGCGCGACGCGCACCAGTCGCTGCTCGCGACGCGCCTCCGCAGCTACGATCTGGCCCGCGTCGCGCACGCGACCGCGCACCTCGGCAGCTCGCTGTTCTCGCTGGAGATGTGGGGCGGCGCCACGTTCGACGTCGCCTACCGCTTCCTGTCCGAGGATCCCTGGGTGCGGCTGGACGAGCTGCGCCGGCTGGTGCCGAACGTGATGTTCCAGATGCTGGTGCGCGGCGCCAACGCCGTCGGCTACACCAACTACCCCGACGACGTCGTGACGTCCTTCATCGAGGAGGCGGCGGCCGCCGGCATCGATGTCTTCCGGATCTTCGACGCGCTGAACGACGTCGACAACATGCAGGTCGCGATCGAGGCGGCGCAGAAGACCGGCCGCATCGTCGAGACGTCGATCTGCTACACGGGCGACGTCTCCGATCCGCGCCGCAAGAAATACGATCTCAAGTACTACGTCGATCTGGCCAAGGAGGTCGTCCGCCGCGGCACGCACCTGCTGGCGATCAAGGACATGGCCGGGCTGCTCAAGCCGCGCGCCGCGACGATGCTGGTGAAGGCGCTGAAGGACGCGGTCGACGTGCCGCTGCACCTGCACATGCACGACACGTCCGGCAACAGCATCGCCGCGTACATGGCGGCGGTCGACGCGGGCATCGACGTCATCGACGGCGCGGTCGGCAGCATGGCCGGGATGACGTCGCAGCCGTCGCTGTCGTCGCTGGCGTTCGCGCTCGCGGGCGCGCCGCGCGACCCCGGGATCGACGCCGACCACTTCGAGAAGCTGTCGAACTACTGGGAGCCGGTGCGCGCGTTCTACGCGCCGTTCGAATCGGGGCTGAAGGCGCCGGCTGCCGACGTCTACGAGCACGAGATTCCGGGCGGTCAGTACTCGAACCTGCGCGCCCAGGCGGAGGCGCTGGGCGTCCAGCACGGCGCGGACGGCTGGGAAGCGGTCAAGCGCGCCTACGCCGACGTCAACCGTCTGTTCGGCGACATCCCCAAGGTGACGCCGTCGTCCAAGGTGGTCGGCGACATGGCGATCTGGATGGTGAAGCAGGGGCTGGACGCGCGGTCGGTGACCGAGCGCGCGCACGAGCTGACCTTCCCCGAATCGGTGATCGATTACATGCGCGGATCGCTCGGCCAGCCGCCGGGCGGTTTCCCGGAGCCGCTGCGGACGAAGATCCTGAAGGGGGCGACGATCATCGAGGGCCGGCCGGGCGCGTCCATGCCGCCCTACGATTGGGCCGGCGCCAAGAATGAGATGGAGAAGCTGGCGGGCGTCGAGGTCGCGCGCCGCGACGTCGTGTCGTACGCGCTCTACCCCAAGGTGATGCGCGAATACATGGAGCATCGCGCGCTGCACGGCGACACGTCGGTGCTGCCGACGCCGACGTTCTTCTGGGGCCTGCGCGTCGGCGAGGAGGCCTGGATCGACATCGAGCCGGGCAAGACGCTGATCGTGAAGCTCTTGTCGATCGGCGAGGTCGAGCCCGATGGGGCGCGCGTGCTGACCTTCGAGGTCAACGGCCAGTCGCGCCAGCTGCGCGTCGCCGACGACGCGGCCAAGGTGACCGGCCCGAAGCGGCGGCGGGCCGTCGCCGACAAGCCGGGCGAGATCGGCGCGCCGATGCCGGGGCGGGTGATCGACCTCGTGACGAAGGTCGGCGAGCACGTCAAGGCCGGGCAGAAGCTGCTGGTCACCGAGGCGATGAAGCTGGAGACCGTCATCAAGGCGCCGATCGACGGCCACGTGCGCGAGATCGTGGCCGGCGCGGGCGAGAGCGTGGAGGCGGGCGATCTGCTGGTCGTGATCGACGAGGGAGCATCGGCGTGAAGCTGATCCGCTTCGGCGCGCCGGGCGAGGAGCGCCCGGGCGTCCAGCTCCCCGACGGGACGCGCGTAGACGCGTCGGGGTTCGGCAGCGACTGGGACGAACGGTTCTTCGGCGAGGGCGACGCGGGCCTGGCCCGGCTCGCGAAGTGGGTGGCGGCCGGCGCCGCGAAGGCGCCGCGCGTGCCGGCGGGAACGCGCCTGGCGTCCGCCATCGCCCGTCCCTCGAAGATCGTCTGCATCGGCCTCAACTATCGCGACCACGCCCGCGAGAGCGGCGCCGCGCTGCCGGGCGAGCCGATCGTGTTCATCAAGGCGTCGAGCGCGCTGGCCGGGCCCGACGACGATCTGCGCCTGCCCGTGGGCGGCGAGAAGACCGACTGGGAGGTCGAGCTGGCGCTGGTGATCGGCGCGCGCGCCAAGTACGTCTCCGTCGAGGATGCGCTGTCGCACGTGGCCGGCTTCGTGCTGCACAACGATTACTCGGAGCGCGGCTTCCAGCTGGAACGCCACGGGCAGTGGACGAAGGGCAAGAGCTGCGATGGCTTCGCGCCCATCGGCCCGTTTCTATCGACATTGGCGACGCGCGACGAGGCGTTCGACTACGGCGCAGCCCGGCTCTGGCTGAAGGTCAACGGCGAGACCAAGCAGGACGGCACGACCGCCGACATGATCTTCGACGTCCCGACGCTGGTCAGCTACGTGTCGCGCTTCATGACCCTGCTGCCGGGCGACGTCATCAGCACCGGCACGCCCGCGGGCGTCGGTCTCGGGCACAAGCCGCCGCTCTATCTCAAGGCGGGCGATGTCGTCGAATATGGCGTGGAGGGGCTGGGACAGGCCCGGCAAAGGATCCTCGCGGCGGAATGATGACCACGGCCGATTCACCCATGACGCCGGCCGAGGCATCGCAACCGAAACGCATTCCGCCGCGCCTCTCGTCGATCTTGCGGCGGGTGCTGCGGTCGCAGCAGTTCGGGTTGGTCAGCATCATCGTCCTTCTGCTGATCGTGCTGTCCCTGCTGGCCGGCTCGCACGAGGACGCGACCGGCGCCACGATCAACAACTTCTGGAACTCCCACACGCTGCTCCAGACCGCCACCGACGCGAGCTTCTTCGCGATCATGGCGGTCGGGGCGACGATCGTCATCATCTCGGGCGGCATCGACCTGTCCGTCGGCTCGGTTTACGCGCTGGCGGCTGTGCTCATGGGCCTCATCCTGCGCGGCTGGGCCCCGACCGGCGGCGCCGGCGCGGTGCTGCTGGCCTTCTTCGTCTGCGTCGTCGTCGGAATGGCCGCCGGCGCGCTGAACGGCGCGATGGTGGTCGGCCTGCGTGTGCACCCATTCATCGTCACCCTGGGCTCGATGTGGATCCTGCGCGGCATCGCGTTCGTCGCGAGCAAGGCGGAGAGCATCCCGTTGCCCGAGTCGATGGCCCACTTCGCCAAGTCATCACTCGGGCTCGGCGCGGCGCTGTACCCCGTGCCGATGCTGTTCATGCTGGTGGTCAGCGTGCTCGGCGCCATCTACCTGCAGCGCACGGTGATGGGGCGCCACGTATTCGCGCTGGGCGGCAACGCCGAGGCGAGCCGCTTTTCCGGATTGCGCCTGGGGCGCATCCAGATCGGGGTCTACACGCTGGCGGGGTTGACCGCCGGCATGGCGGCCTTCCTCGGATCGGGCTTCTTCGGCGCCGTCTCCTCTGGAGACGCGAACGGATATGAGTTATACGTGATCGCGTCTGCGGTCGTGGGAGGTGCTCGTCTGAGCGGTGGCCGGGGAAGCGCGATAAACGCGATGCTGGGAGCGGTGCTCATTGTCCTCATTCGACAGTCCATCCGGACGCTGCACCTGGATCAGAACTACGAGTGGATCATCGTCGGTTGCGCCATCGTGATCGCGGTGGTGCTCGATCAGGCGAGCGTGCGTTTCGCGGCGCGGCGGCTGGCACGGGGGGAACAAGAGTGAAGCTGGTCCGTCGCGCGGCGATCGCGATGGTGCTGGCGGCGGTGGCCGCGGCCGGCTGCCCCAAGTCCAAGCCGTCGTCCCAGGCCGCCGAGGGCGCCGGCGGCACGGCGACCAACCCGGCGCCGAAGCCGATCCGGATCGCGATGATCGCGAAGAGCTCGACCAACCCGGTCTTCCTCTCGGCGCGGCGCGGCGCCGAGACCGCCGCCAAGGACCTGTCGGAACGGACGGGCGTGCCGATCGAGATCGTCTGGCTGACGCCGCCCCAGGAAGACGGCCAGATCCAGGCCCAGCGCATCGCCCAGGCGGTCAACGAGGGCGCGAACGCGATCCTGATCTCGTGCTCCGACGCGGGCAAGGTGACCGGCGCGATCAACGATGCGGTCGCGCGCGGCGTGCCGGTCATGACCTTCGACAGCGACGCCGCACAGTCGAAGCGCTTCGCCTACTACGGCGTCGACGATCGCCAGCTGGGCGAGGACGTCATGGGCGAGCTGGCCAAGTTGCTGGGCAACAAGGGCGGCCGGGTCGCGATCCTGGCAGGCAACCAGAACGCGCCCAACCTGCGCCGCCGCGTCGAGGGCGTGAAGACGGAAGCCGCCAAGCACCACGGCATCCAGATCATCGGGACCTTCTATCACGCGGAGACGCCGCAGGACGCCGCCGCCGAGGTCATTCGCGTGAACAACGCCTACCCCGACATCAAGGGCTGGGCGATGGTCGGCGGCTGGGCGCTGTTCACGAAGACGCTGCTGACCGATCTCGATCCCAAGAAGGTGAGGCTGGTCGCGGTCGACGCGCTGCCGACGGAGCTGCCCTACGTCGAAAAGGGGTTGGCGCCGGTGCTGCTGGCGCAGTCGTCGTATCTGTGGGGCAACGTCGGGGTCACGAAGATCATCGACAAGATCTTCTACAAGAAGGACGTGCCCGAGGTCGTGTCGATGGACCCGGTGCGGGTCACGACGGAGACGCTGGGCGACTGGTCGCGCCAGTTGCGGCAGTGGGGCTTCGCCGACGTGCCCGAGGAATACCTGAAGCTCAAGTAGGAGGTCCGCCCGTGCCGGGAGCGGCAACGTCCCCAACGTCCGAAGCCCCGCTGGTCAGTTTTCGGCACGTCAGCAAGCGCTTTCCGGGCGCGCGCGCGCTGGAAGACGTCAGCTTCGACGTGCGCCGCGGTTCCTGCCACGCGCTGTGCGGCGAGAACGGCGCGGGCAAGAGCACGCTCGGCAAGCTGCTGGCCGGCATCGAGCAGCCGGACGCGGGCGAAATCGTCGTCGACGGCAAGGTCGTGGTGTTCGAGGATCCCCGCGACGCGCTGCAGGCGGGCATCGGGATCGTTCATCAGGAGCTGGCGTTCTGCGAGAACCTGTCGGTGGCCGAGAACCTGTGTCTCGGCGATCTGCCGACGCACGGCGGGTTCTTCGTCTCGCACGGCGCGATGGAGAAGCGGGCCGCGGGGATGCTCGCCGCGATCGAGGCGCCCATCGACGTGCGCCGCCTGGTCGGCGAGCTGACGGTGGCGGAACAGCAGATGGTGCAGATCGCCGCCGCCGTCGGCAGCGGCGCGCGCGTCATCATCTTCGACGAGCCGACCAGCAGCCTCTCCCAGCACGAGACAGAGCATTTCTACCGGCTGCTCGATCGGCTGCGCGCGCGCGACGTGACGTGCGTGCTGGTGTCGCACCGGATGCAGGAGATCTTCCGGCTCGCCGACACGATCACGGTGCTGCGCGACGGGCGGCACGTCGCCACCAAGCCGTCCGACGCGATCGACGAAGCGGCGCTGGTGCAGCTGATGATCGGCCGCAAGGTGGAGGAGTACCTGCCCGTCGAGGCGGAGGTGCATGGCGGCGGCGAGGTGCTGCGCGTGACCGGCCTGTCGAGCCCGCGCCGCTTCGCCGACATCGGCTTCTCGGTTCACGCGGGCGAGATCGTCGGCATCGCCGGGCTGGTGGGCGCCGGCCGCACCGACATCGCCCACGCGATATTCGGCCTCGACAAGGAAGCGCACGGGCGGGTCGAGGTGGCGGGCATCCCGCTCGGCCTCCGCTCGCCGGCCGAGGCGATGCGCGCGGGCGTCGGGTTCGTCCCGGAGGATCGCAAACGCCACGGCCTCGTGCTCAGTTTGCGCGCGCTGGAGAACGTGACCCTGCCTACGCTGCGATCGGTGGCACGCGCCGGCTGGCTGCGCGCCGGCTCGGAGCGCGGGCTGGCGGCTG
>DATFXS010000721.1:0-2903 GCA_035315605.1 Polyangia bacterium | reverse complement strand
CCGGGTCAGGCGGCAGCGCGCCGGCCGGAGGCTGCAGCTGCCGTGTGTCTCAGTCGCGTTCCGACTCGCGCCCCATGACCGCGCTCGCGCTCCTGACCGTCGCGGCGGGCGTCATCCGGCGCAGGCGCCGCCGTCGGTGACGCTACGGGAAGTTGCCGGTTCCCGTCAGGGTCTGGCCGCCGACGCCAGCGGACGGCCAGGAAAACGTATCCGAGACCTCCGTCCCGTCGATGCCGGTCGATCGGATCGTGAAGCTCCCCTTGCCGAAGCCGCCGGCGTCGGTCAGCGTGCCGTCGCTGCCGCGCGAAAGCGCGACGAACGCCGCATGGTTGGCGCTCTGCACCTCGACCTTCGTCAGCGGGACGCGCGCGTTGCGAACCCACAGACTGGTCCAGTACTCGCTGGATGCCGTCTGGAATTCGTAGACGATCGGCCCGGTGTCCGGGCACTCGGCGAGCTGCCAGGTCATCGCGCGCGGGTACTCGCCGCTGTTCAAGATGCTGTAGGCCTCGGGGCTGACGTCGATGCTGTTCATGGTGGTGTCGCCGTAGGTGACGACGCGCAAGAGCGCGGACTTGCCCATGGCGGTCGTCACCCAGATGCAGGCGTCGCAGTAACCGGCGACGTTCGGAATTCCGTTCCACAGCCCGGCGAGCAGCGTCCCCTCCAGCTGCTGGATGGCCGGCGCGTACTTCGTTCCCGGGGCGCAGGCGTTGTGCCACTGCGACTCCTGGTAGTCGACCGGCCCGAGGTTGTACTGACCACCCGTGTATGGATCTCCCCAGAGCTTCAGCTGGCCGCCCGTCGTGCCCGCCGCGCCGCTGGCGCCGGCCGCGCCGCTGGCGCCGGCGACGCCCGTGGTCCCGGTCCCGGCGGCGCCGGAGGTTGCCCCCGCGCCGCCCTGCCCGTCCCCGCCATGCCCGCCCGCGCCGCCCGCGCTGCCACCGCAGCCCGCGATCAGCGCCGCCAACGCCACCGCTCTGCGCGCCGCGAAAAGATCGCCCATCATCCTTCTCATGACTTTAGAGGAATGCCGATGGCCATGAAAGGTGTGACTCTGTTGCTGTATGTGTGCAGCCTGGCCGTCGTCCTGGCCGTCTCGGGCTGCGGCGGTGGTGGCGGCGCCAGCGATGGCGGCCCCGATGCGCCCGGCGACGGCGGCCCCGGCGGCGACAGTGCGCCGGCGGCGACGTGCGGGAACGTTCAGCCGTGCGGCGGTGATGTGGTCGGCAACTGGATGTTCGTCGAGGAGTGCGAAAGCGCCGCCAGCGTCGCCGCGATGGAATCGAACTTCGCGACGATGGCGGCGCAGTCGTGGTGCGTGGGTCAGACGCTGGTCGGGATCGAACCGCAGGCGACCGGCTCGCTGACGTTCGAGGCCGCCGGGACCTACGCGCTCGACCTGACGTTCAGTGGATACCTCGACATCAATCTCCCCGCGCAGTGCCTGGCCGGGTTGAGCTGCGAAGAGACCGGGGCCGGCCTGCAGTCGCAGATTGACGCCGGCACGTACCAGATGCCCAACGTGTCGGCCATAACGTGCTCCGGTTCATCGAGCTGCCTCTGCCGCGCGACGGTCGGCAGCTCGCGGTCCGAGACCGGAACGTATTCCGTTGCGGGCGGCGTCGTGGCCTTCACCGCAGACAGCGGCGCCATCAACGGCAAGAGTTACTGCGTGACGGGAAACGCGCTGCACATCCTGGGCGTATCGACGGGCCCGACGGGGCAGATCAACGTCGACAGCGACCTCGTCGCGATGAAGCAGTGACGGGTCGCGCCCTCAATTCGATCGCTCGAAGCAGATTCGCCTGACGAAGCGCCGCAGCGGCGAATGCCTCTCGGTGTCGTAGAACTGCTGCGCCGCCGCGAGTGAGACCTGCCCCGGACGCTCGATGCAGTCGGCGATGACGGCATAGCCCGCCTGGTTGGCGTCGGCATCCGTCGAGTCGACCTTGCGGTACTCGACCAGCGCCTCGCGCATCTCCTTGACGTTGCGGAACGACATCGCGTCGTTCAGCCGCTGGATCAGCAGATTCTCGGCCTCGATGCGCCGGTGGGCTTCGTCCATCGGGTGGGGGCGCATGCCGGCCTCGTGCGGATCGCCGGCGCGCGCGCCGACGACGATGGGACCGGCGGGATCCGGGGCCACCGTTCGGGGGATGGCGCGCGGGCCGGGCGGTTGCTCCCTGCTTGCGACAGGTTCATCCGGAACCGCAGCGCGCTGGTCTGCGCGCCCGAGAACGATCCAGAGACCGAAGGCCGCCGCGACCGCGACGGCGATCGGAATCCACCGTTGCCTGCGCTTCAGGGCGACACCACCGCGCTCACTGAATCGTCACCGTCCAGGCGACGGTCTTGTCGGAGTGACCCGTCGCCCCCGCGCCCCAGTACTGGCGATTGAAGGTCGTCCCCGGCCCCTGCCTCACGAAGTCGGCGCCCGCGTTGTCGAAGGCGCGCGCGGTGATCGTGTGCGTGCCAGGTGTCAGGCCCGCCGCGCCGACCGCGAAGGTCCGGCCGCCGTTTGGCGCGGTCAGGTTGCCGTCGACGGACCAGTCGACGCTGATGACCGCCGGATCGATGACGTTGACCTTGAGCGCCACCGGATTCGTCACCGGACCGGCCGGCGGCTCGACGGAGTCGTAGGGCTGCCCGACCACGCGCCAGATGTCCATGATGATCTTCTCGCGCGAGACCGCGTTGTACGAGGTGTTCGGGTCGCTGCCGAACGGGCTGTTCATCATCGAGTTGCTGCTGGACCGCCAGTTGGCGCTGCCGCACGTGAAGAAGCCCTGCCTGCCGGTGCCGGGGCTCTGGCTGTAGCCGACCCAGGCGTCCCATTTCCCGCCGCTGTTCCCGTTCGTGAGGCTCATGTTGACGCCGGCGGTTGGATCCTGGGCGACCCG
>DATFXS010000720.1:0-17891 GCA_035315605.1 Polyangia bacterium | reverse complement strand
GTGTCCAGCGTAGCACCGCGGCGTCATTCGACGCAGAATCGCGGCGTGCTGTCCGGCTGGAACGCCCTCGGGTACGCGCGATCCCAGATGGGGATCTCGCTGGCGTTCCACATCGTCTTCGCGGCGGCGGGCGTCGCGCTGCCGGCGCTGATGGTGTCGGCGGACATCCGCCACCGGTGGACGCGCGATCCCGAGTACCTGCTGCTGTCCAAGCAGCTCGCCAAGGGGACCAGCATCCTGTTCGCGGTCGGCGCGGTGTCGGGCACCGTGCTGTCGTTCGAGCTCGGCCTGCTCTGGCCGCAGTTCATGGGGCGCTTCGGCGAATCGATCGGGCTGCCGTTCGCGCTGGAAGGTTTCGCGTTCTTCACGGAAGCGATCTTCCTCGGCATCTATCTTTACGGGCGCGGCAAGGTGTCGCCGGGACTGCACCTGGCGTCGGGCGTCGCCGTCGCCGTCAGCGGCGCCGCGTCGGCGTTCTTCGTCACGCTGGTGAGCGCGTTCATGAATGGACCGGGCGGCACCGATCCGCTCGCGGCGATGTGGAGCCCGTCCTGGCCGTATCAGGTCGTGCACGTGCTGCTCTCCTGCTATCAGGCGACCGCCTGGGCGATGGTCGCGATCCACGGCTTCATTTTGCTGCGCGATCCAACGCGCACGCTGCACCGCAAGGCGCTCGCCCTGGCGCTGCCGATGGCGTGCCTGACCGCCCTGGTGCAGCCGCTGTCGGGCGATCGCTCGGCCAAGCACATCACGGTCGCGCAACCGCTGAAGCTGGCGGCGCTGGAGGCGCACCTGCACACCGAACCGCGCGCGCCGCTTCACGTCGGCGGCGTTCCCGATCTCGAGACGGGCGAGTTCCACGGCGCGCTGGCGATACCGGGCGGGCTGTCGTTCCTCGCCCACGGCGACTTCGGCGCGACGGTGACGGGCCTGGACGCGTTTCCGCGGGCGGACTGGCCGCCCGTGATCGCGGTGCGCACGGCGTTCCAGATCATGGTCGGGGCGGGCAGCGCGATGGCGCTGGGCGCGCTGGCGGTCATCGCCGCGGCGGTCCGGCGGCGGCGGATGCCCGACGGCCGTCGCTGGCTGTGGGCGTTCGTGATTCTGGGCCCGCTCGGGTTCGTCAGCCTGGAGGCGGGCTGGCTCGTGACGGAATGGGGGCGCCAGCCGTGGATCGTGCGCGGGCTGCTGCGGACCGAGGACGCGGTGACCAGCTTCCCCTACAAGGCGGCGCCGTTCTGGCTATTCACGATCGTCTACCTGTTTCTGGGCGCTGCGGTCGTCTACCTGCTCGCGAAGCAGATCATCCGCGCGGACAGACCCCACGAACCTTCGGCGGGCGCGCATGGCGCCTGAGCTCTTGCTCGCGGGGACGATCGGGGTCGCGCTCTGCCTCTACTTCCTGTTCGCCGGCGCGGACTTCGGCGGCGGGGTCTGGGATTTGCTGGCGAGCGGCCCGCGCGCCGCCGCCCAGCGGCGCGCGATCGCGACCGCGATCGGCCCGGTCTGGGAGGCGAACCACGTCTGGCTGATCCTGGTGATCGTCGTCCTGTTCACCGGCTTCCCGACGGCGTTCGCGGCGATCTCCGTCGCGCTCCACGTGCCGCTGACGCTGTTCATCGTCGGCGTCGTGCTGCGCGGATCGGCGTTCGCGTTCCGTTCACTCGACATGTCCGGCGATCGAGCTCAGCGCCAGTTCGGCCTTGTGTTCTCGATCGCGAGCACGATCGCGCCGGTGTTGCTCGGGATGATCGTCGCGGCGCTCGTCTCCGGCAACATCCGCGTGTCCGGTGGGACCGTCTTCAGCGGCTTCTGGGAGACGTGGCTCGGCCTGTTTCCGTTCGCGGTCGGCCTGATCTCGCTCGCGCTCTGCGCGCTGCTCGCGGCCACCTACCTCTGCGTCGAGATCGCCGACCCCGAGCTGCGCGAGGATTTTCGCCGGCGCGCGCTGGCCGCGGCGATCGGTGTCGGCGTGGCCGCGCTGCTGGCCTTCGTGTTCGCCCACGACGAGGCGCCCCGGGTGCAGGTGGCACTGGTGATGAACTGGCCGTTCCACGTGCCGACCGGCGCCGCCGCCGTCACGGCGATCGCGGCGCTCGCGACGAGGCGCTACCGCCTGGCGCGCGCGGCGGTCGCCGCGCAGACGGTTCTCATCCTGGTCGGATGGGCGCTCGCCCAGTATCCCTACCTGATCGTCCCCTGGGTCACGCTGCACGAGGCCGCCGCCAGCCCGCGCACGCAGTGGCTCCTGCTCTCCGTGCTCGCCGCCGGCGTCCCCGTCCTGGTCCCGAGCCTCTGGCTGCTCTACCGCGTCTTCAAGGCCCCGGTTCAGGCAGACAGGGCGCCATGACCCGCAACATCAGGCTGTGGCACTTGCCGTTGCTCGCGACGCTGCCGCGGCGCCGAAAAAGATCGCGCTGGTTGTAGCGAAACGGATTGCCGTCGCCGTCGGTGACCGTGCAACCGGCCTCGGCCAGGATCACCTCGGGCGCGCAGGTGTCCCATTCCATCTCGGCCGCCGACAGGTTCAGCACGGCGTCGATCTCGCCGCGCGCGAGCGCCATGTGCTTGGCCGACGCGCCCATCTGCACCGCCCGCGCGGCCAGACCGGCGGCGGCCAGGCACTTCCCCAGGCCCTCGTCGGGATTGAGGCGCGAGATGCCGACCCGCACCTCGCTCGGCAGCTGGGCGCGCGACGCCCCGAGCGGGCGTGTCGCGCCGTCCACCTCGACGAACGCCCCCTTGCCGCGGCGGGCGAAATAGAGAGCGTCCTTGACGGGCTGGTACGCCACGCCCAGCACCGCCGCCCCGTCGACGGCCAGGCCGACCAGGACACAGAAGTCGCCCGTCTGCGCCAGGAAGTCGCGCGTGCCGTCCAGCGGATCGACGATCCAGACGCGCCGGTTGCCGAGGCGCGCCTCGTCGTCCGGCGATTCCTCGCTGAGGACCGCGTCCTCCGGGAACGCTCCGCGGATCGCCTTCTCCAGGCAGACGTTCGCCGCCTCGTCGGCGGCGGTGACCGGCGACAGGTCCGGCTTGCTGTGAACGGCGACGTCGGGCTTGCCGTAGAAGCGCATGATCGCGGCTCCCGCTTCGCGGGCGGCCGCGCGCGCGACGTCCAGCTCACGATCCAGGCTGTCCACGGCGTGAGGTTATCAGAACTTGATATAGTCTGCCGGGTCCCGGGATGCGCGCGCGGAACCTGAAAGTGGGGCAGCTCCTCTACGGAATCTCGACGTTCATCCCCGGCGTCGCCGCGGTGTTTGGGCGCGGGGGCGGCGACACCCAGTCCGCGCGCTATTGCTATTCCGTCTGGCTGCGCCACCTCGTGACCGCGTTCGCGAGCGGCATGAAGACACACCCGCGCGTCGTCGCCGAGCTGGGCCCCGGCGATTCGCTGGGCGTCGGTCTGGCCGCGCTGGTCTCGGGCGCCGAGCGTTACCACGCCTTCGACGTCGTCCGTCACGCGCAGGTGAAGCGAAACCAGGCCGTGCTCGCGGAGCTGATCGAGCTGTTCCGCAACCGCGCGGACATCCCGGGCGAGACCGAGTTTCCCGAGGTGCAGCCGCTGCTCCCGAGCTACGCGTTTCCGCGCCACGTCCTCGGCGAGGAGCAGCTGGCGGCCGCCCTCGGCGCCGATCGGCTGGCCCGCATCGCGGATTCGGTCACGAACCAGAACGCCGCCGGCTCGATGATCGACTACCGCACCCGCTGGTTCGACGATCAGGCCATCGAGCGCGCCTCGATCGATCTGCTGTTCTCGCAGGCCGTGCTCGAGCACGTCGATGATCTGCCCGGCAGCTACCGGGCGATGCGCCTCTGGATCAAACCCGACGGCATGATCTCGCACCAGATCGACTTCCGCTGTCACAACACCGCGGGCGTCTGGAACGGCCACTGGAGGTACGCCGATCTGACCTGGAGGCTGATTCGCGGGCGGCGTTCGTACCTGCTCAATCGCGAACCGTACTCGACCCACCTGCGCCTGCTCGCGGAGAACGGTTTCACGTTCGCGGGCGGCGCCACCGTCCGATCGGATTCGCTGATCGAGCGCGGCGAGCTGGCGTCACGGTTCCGCCACCTGACCGAGCAGGATCTGATCACCAGCAGCGCGCTGATCCAGGCCGTCCCGCATCCGGCGGGCGCGGCCGCGTGAGACGCCACACGATCGCGACACACGGAACGGGCGTCGGCATGTAGGCCAAAGCCCGCTGTTTACGAATCCCGTGGGGACCTTTATGCTTTAGGTAATGCGCTCTCTTACGTCCCCCACTCGCGCGACGTTGCTCGCGTGCGTGATCGGATTGGGGATCGCGCTCGCGTCGGGCCCGGCGCGCGCCGTCGGCGAGGAGGTCACCGACGTCCGCATCATGGGCAACAGCCGCACCGACGAATCGACAGTCCGCTCCGTCGCCGGCGTCTCGATCGGCGACACGCTTGAGATGGACACGCTGGACACGGTCCGGGAGCGGCTCAACACGACCGGCCTTTTCGCGGACGTCAACGTCTGGTGGGAGCAATACAAGACCGGCGTGCGCGTGAACATCGCCGTCAAGGACAAGTTCCCCTGGGCGCCGGTCCCGACCGGTTCGTGGTCCGCCAACAACAAGTCGTTCGGCCTTCTGTTCGTGCACGGAAACCTGTTCGGGCGCGGCAAGCAGCTGCTGATCGGCGGGCGCATCGCCACCGTCGACTCGGGCGCCGCGCTGGCCTACCGCGATCCGTCCTGGTTCGGGACCTGGATCTACTGGCAGATCCAGGGCAACGTCCAGCGCCAGAACATCCCGGAGTACCTCCCGGGCGACGAGGGGGCGCTGTTACCCCCCTATCGGGCCACGCTGCTGACGTCGTACGGCGTCGAGCCGGCCGTCGGTGTCGCCTGGTTCCGCCGCGTGAAGACGCAGATCGCCTGGAACGTGTCGCGCTACAACGTCGACAAGTCCTACGATCCAAGCGACCCGAACCAGGTCGCGCTCCCGACGAATCAATGGGCCACGCAGAGCGCGACGGTCGGCATCGGCAAGGCGTCGGTGTCACTCGACTTCCGCGCGCGCGAGTTCGCGGTCATGACGGGAACGGCGCTGGGCGGCGGCATCGACCTCGGCAGCCCCAACTTCAAGGGCGACCTCTCTTTCTGGCGCATCGGCGGCGGCGTCGAGCACGGCGTGAAGTTCTTCCGGACCCACAACCTGATCGTCAGTCTGGGCGGCACGTTCGGAAAGAACCTGCCGTTCTGGATGGAGAACGCGGCAGGCGGCCCCAACCTGCGCGGCTACCTGTTTCAGCAGTTCCGCGGCGACAGCCAGCTCGCGGCCCACGCCGAGTACCACTTTCCGCTGTTCTCGATCAGCTCGCTCGACTTCCGCGCGCTCGTATTCTACGACGCGCAGGCGATCTGGTTCCGCGACCTTCCCCCCGTCGGCGTCGACGTCTACACGCCGCGCGATACGCCCGACCAGCGGACCTTCCTGATCAACAACACGGGCGGGTATCAGCAGGGGTTCGACTACTCGCGCGACATCCACCAGGCGGTCGGCGGCGGGTTGCGCTTCTTCCTGCGCTCGGTCGCGGTGCCGCTGATCGGCTTCGATGCCGGCTGGGGGATCGAATCCCGCAGCTGGCGCTTCACATTGATCATCGGCGCCTGATCGCCTGATCGACGCCCGCGCGGCACGCCGATTGCTCAGTCCTGTGTCCGGCATGACCGGACGCGCGATCGCAGCCACCGTGACGGTGATCCTGTTTTCGGCGGGCTGCACCACCACCACGGCGCACCGCCTGGTGTTGATCGACAACCCGCTTCGCGATCAAGCGATCGCGTGCGAGGCGTCCTGCCGTCAGGCGGCGACCTGGAAAAGGGACGACTGCTCGCCGTTTGGCGGCGAGCAGTGCCACGCCACCGGCGTCGACCCGCACAAGTACGCCACCTGCCTCGACAACTGCCCCGGGGCCCGCGCCACCGACGGCGGCTCGTGCCCGACGCCCGACCCGGGCGCCGTCTGCGTCGAGACCAACAAGGCGAACGCCGGCGGAATCATCGGCGGCGTGCTCGCCGGCGTCGGCATCGGCCTGCTCATCCTGGTCGTCGTCGTGCTGGGTGAGATCGCGTCGGCGCCGATCCTCATCCTGTAGGTGACGTCGCTGCAAGCAGGTGGTCGTAGAGCGCCACCATCTCGCCCAGCACGCGCGTGGCGCTGAAGTTGTCGGCGATGTGGGCGCGCCCGCGCGCACCCATCCGCCGCCGTTCGTCGTCGGACAGAACGAGAATCCGCCCCAGCGCCTCGGCCAGCGCGTCGTGCGCGAAGGTCGGCACCTCGAACCCGGCGTCGGCCGTCACGATGCCGTCGATGTTCGCCGCGTGCGACACGACCGCCGGCAGCCCGCAGGCGAGCGCCTCCAGGACCGCGTTCGGCAACCCCTCCCACAGCGACGGCAGAACCGCGACGTCGGCCGCCTGGTACAGCGACACCATGTCTGTCACCGTCCCGAGGTGCGTGAACCGATCGTGCACGCCCTGCAGCTTCAGCCACGGGTCGAGCAGCGCGCCGTAGATCCGGTCGTGCCGCCGCCCCGCCAGCAGCACGCGCACGTTGGCGGGAAGCTGCCCGCGCCGGCGCAGCTTCCCCAGCGCCAGTCCGACGCCGAACTGGTGCTTCTGCAGGCTGATGCGCCCGGGAACCAGCAGCGCGATGTCGCCGGGCGCGATGTTCCACTTCGCTCGGGCGGCCGCCCGTTCCTCGGCCGTCGGCGGCCGAAACCGATCCAGGTCGATGAAGTTGTGGATGATCTGCACCTTGTCGTCGGGAACGCGCGCGATCGACACCAGCTCCCGCCGCACCCCCTCCGAGTTGGCGAGCACGCGCGCCGTGCGCTGCGCGAAGCGCCGCTCGGTCAGCAGGTTCAGCGGATGCAGCGCCCGGTTGCGCGTCGACGACACGACGATCGGCACCGGCACGCGCGCCGTCGCCAGCCGCCCCCAGAAGTTGGCGGTGTCACGCCAGGTGTGCAGGATCTGCGGCTGCTCGCTGCGCAGCACGTCGCACAGGCGGCGAAACCCCTCGCGGGTCATCCGGCCGACGTCCAGCGCGTGGCGCGGCTCGCCGGGCAGCAGGTAGTCCGCGTAATGGACCGATCGATCGAACACGCACATGACCGGCTCGAACCGATCCGGCAGGCGCCGGATCAGCTCCAGCAGCTGACGCTCGGCGCCCCCCTGCTTCAGGTTCGGGGTCAGGTAGAGGATCTTGTGGCGGGGCGACACGCGAGGCGACACGAACAGAGGACCCATTGATAGAACCACATGCGCCGAGATGTCGGAAAGCTGTCAGCGCCAGGTGTTGAAAGTTCAACGCTGTCAGCGGCGACTGACAACTATCTTACGTATTATCAACAAGTTAGCCAGGCAGGGGGATCTGGACCGGGGGTTGCTCCTAGACGCTACCCATGTCCACCGTCCCGTTCGATGCAACCGGCGCCCCGCTTCACGGCGCGGTCTCTGCCCGTGGGGCCGGCGTCGCCCGCCTGCCCGCGCAGGCGCGCCTGGCGCTGCCCAAGGTCCTGCTCTGCGACCTCGACGGGACGCTGATCGACAGCATGCCGACCCTGGCGGACCTGGCGACCGAGGTGATCGAGGAGCGGTACGGCACGCCGCGCATCCTGGCCCGCGAGCTGTACCTGGCGACCTGCGGGCTTCCGTTCGTCAAGCAGCTGGAGGAGATCTTCCCGGACGATCCGCGCAACGCGGAAGCCTCCGCTGACTTCGAGGGTCGCAAGCCCGCTCGCTGCGGCGCGATCCGGATGCCGGCGGAGACGCGCCGCGCGCTGGAGCAGATCCGCAGCAGGGGCGTTCGCATCGCCGTCTCGTCGAACAACGGCACCGAGAACGTCGACGCGTTCGCGCGCAACGCCGGCTTCAAGTTCGACCTGGTGCTCGGGTACGGCGGCGGCCTCGCCAAGGGGCGGACGCACCTCGATGCGACGACGCGCGCGTTCGGGGCCGCCCGGCAAGAGATGCTGTTCGTCGGCGATTCGCTGCACGACGGCGAGATCGCCGAGCGCGAGGGGATTCCGTTCGTGGGCGTCGCCACCACGTTCTCGTCGGAGCGGTTCACGCTGCGCTTCCCGTCGGTGCCCGTGATTCGCCGCTTCTCGGCGCTCCCGACTCTGTTCTAGGAACCGTCGCCGTGAAGGCGGTGCTGCTGGCCGCGGGTCTCGGAAGTCGGCTCGGGACGCTGACGCAGCAGATCCCGAAGGCGCTGGTCGACGTCGCCGATCGGCCGCTGCTGGCGTACGCGGTGGCCTTCGCGCTCGAGGCCGGGGCCGACGACATCACGGTCGTGGGCGGCTTCGGCTTCGATCAGGTCGCCGCCGAGGTGACGCGGCTGGCGCTGCCCGTGCGCCTCGTCGAGAACCGCGCCTTCCGTGACGGCAATCTGATCTCGTTGACGGCGGCGCGGCTGTTCGTCGAGGACGCGGACGAGTTCCTGCTGATGAACGTCGACCACATCTACCGGCCGGCCATCGCGCGGCTGGCGGGGGCGCCGGCCGCGGACGTCACCGCGTTCATCGACACCGATCGGGTGCTGGGCGCCGATGACATGAAGGTCGAGCGCAACGGCGCGGGCCGGGTGCGCCGCATCGCGAAGACGCTCGAGACCTGGGACGCCGGCTACGTCGGCATGACGAAGGTGCCGCGCGCCGCCGCGCGCCGCTACTGGGCGACCGTCGACGCGGCGCTGGCCGCGGAGGGCCGCGCCATCCACGTCGAGCGCGTGCTGGCGCGCCTGGCCGACGCCGGCACGCCGCCGGCATGCCGGGACATCAGCGGCCACGGGTGGCTGGAGGTCGACCTGCCTGAAGAGCGCGACCGCGCCGACGAGGCGGTCCGTCGCGGCGGCTGGCAGCTGGGGCGCGGGGAATTGGACGGGCGTTGACCGAGCACGAAGGTTCGAAGGACGTCACCCACGCCGCGCGCAGCGGCGCCATGCAGACCCTGACCATCGCGGTCCAGGGGATGCTGACGGTGACGCACATCCTGCTGGCGCGGGTGTTCGGCCAGGCGGTATTCGGCCTCTTCCAGACCTGTCTCGCGACGCTCGAGATCGTGACGCGCTCGGGAACGGGCGGCGCGCCGCAGGGGATGCTGCGTTACGTGGCGGCGCACCGCGCGCGCGGCGAGGGGGACATCGTGCGGAGCGCGCTCGGGACCGGGCTCCGGCTGGCGGTCGGCCTGTCGAGCGTGCTCGCGCTCGGCCTGATCTTCGCCTCCGACTTCGTCGCGCGCGTCGCCCACCAGCCCGCGGCGGCGTTGCGGGTGATGGCGCCGGCGGCGGTGTTCACCGGCTGCGTCTACGTGCTGGTGAACGCGAGCCTCGCCAACAAGGTCACGCGCGCCAACTTCTACGTGCGCGGCCTGGGCGAGCCGCTGCTGTTCATGGCGGCGGCGCTGCTGGCCGCTCTGTTCGGCCGCACTGTGCTGCACCTGGCGGTCGCCCACGTGCTGGCGTCGGCGGCGTCGCTGGTCCTGGCGCTGGCCGTCGTCGGACGCGTGTTCGGGCGCGGCGAGATCGCCCGCGCGGTGCGATCGCCCTGGCTGCCGGGGTTCGCGCGCTACTCGACGCCGCTCGGCGCGGCCGAGTTGATGAACGCGATTCAGCAGAAGGCCGACATCCTGCTGCTGACGGCGCTGCTGGGACCGAAGGTCACCGCCGGGTACGCCGCCGCAGAGTTCATCAGCCGCGTCATCAGCAACGCGCGCTACGTGTTCGACGCCGTGGCGGCGCCGGTCTTCTCCGAGGCCATCAACCTCGGCCAGAACGATCGCCTCCGTTACAACCTGCAGCTGATGAGCCGGTGGGTCGCGACGGCGGCCGTGCCGATCGCGGCCACCGTCATCGCGCTCCGGCACGAGCTGCTGTCGCTCTACGGCTCGGCGTTCGTGACCGCGACGACCGCGATGGCCGTGCTGGCGGTGAGCCACCTCATGAACGCGACGTTCGGCCTGATGGGCTACATCCTCGTCGTCGGCGGCCGCTCGCGCCTCGTGTTCGTCAACAACGTGATCGGGACGGTGGTGAACGTCGGGCTGGCGTGGCTGCTGATCCCGCGGTTCGCGATCGTCGGCGCGGCGATCGCGGTGCTGTCGGGGGTGACCGTGGGAGGTCTTCTGGTGCTGGTCCAGGTCCGGGTGATTCACGGCATCTATGCGTTCGGGTGGGCGACGATCAAACCGGTGGTCGCCGGTGCGATCGCATTCACGGTCGAGATGGCGATCGGTCGGTTCGTCGGCGTGACGGCGATCCGCATTCTGGCCGTGATCGTCGCGGGCCTGTTGTCCTATCTCGTCATGCTGTTCGCACTTCGCCTGGCGCCGGAAGAGCAGCGGCTGGTCACCAGCATCCGGGAGCGGTTCAGGCGATGAGCTCTGCCGATGGCCCCACGATTGCACTTCACCGAAGCCCGAGCGTGACTGGCATGGCGATCGCCGAGAGGGTAGAAGAGCGCGGTGAGGAAAGCACCGACGGGGCGATGTCGCGGGTGAAGGTGTTCTTCCTGATCCCGAGCCTGGTGCAGGGCGGCGCGGAACGGCAGATCCTGGAGCTGATCGCACGCCTGCCCGAGCGGTTCGAACCGGTGCTGGCGCTCTGGCGCGACGAGATCCACTACCGCGACCACCTGCCCGCGGGGCAGCCGCGCTACATCCTGGGGACGCGCCGCATGAACCGGCGCGTGTTCCGGCAGCTGGTCGACATCCTGCGCGCCGAGCGCCCGGACATCGTGCACTGCTTCCTGAACGAGGCGAACTTCTGGGGTCGGCTGGCGGCGCTGCGCGCCAAGGTCCCCGTCATCCTGTCGTCGTGCCGCGCGCGCATGATCGAGCTGCGCTATCTGATCTTCGAGCGCTGGCTGTCCGAGCGGGCCCAGATGGTGCTGGTGAATTCGCGCGGCATCCGCGACGAGCTGGTGACGCTGGGGCGCGTTCGCCCGGAGCGGATCCGCATCATCCACAACTTCCTCGACCTGGATCGCTTCCGGCCGCCGACCGACGAGGAGAGGCGCGCGGCGCGGGCGCGCTTCGGGATCGCCGACGACGCGCGCGTGCTGGTCGTCCCCGGCCGCCTGTCGATCCAGAAGCACCAGGTCGGCTTGATGCTGGCGCTGTCGCGGCTCGCCAAGAGCGGGCGGCTGCCGGCCGACGTCGTGGTGCTGATGCCAGGGCGGCGCAGCCACGCGCTGGTCGACCGCTGGGTGCGGCGGCTGGCGGCGCGGCCGTCGCTGCGCGGCGCCGTGCGCGTCATCGGCACCGAGAACAACATGCGCGAGCTCTACTGGGCCTCGGACATGCTGGTGCTGTTCTCGCTGTGGGAGGGGCTGCCGAACGTCGCGCTGGAAGCCTGCGCGTCGGGGCTGCCCGCGATCCTGAGCCACGCCGCCAACCTGGACGGGATCGTGGCCGCGGGTGAAACCGGCTGGGAGGTGCCGACGGGCCGCGGGGCGCCGCTCGTCGAGGCGCTGGCCGAGGCGCTGGCGCTGCCGCGGGCGCGCTGGCGCGAGATGGGCTCTGCGGGACGCGAACGTGTGACCGGGCTATTCAAGCCGGAGCGCGCCCTCTCCGAAACGCTGGCGACCTACGACACGCTGCTCGCGGGGGCGACGCGATGTGCGGCATAGCCGGCCACGTCCCGAACGATACGGGACGCGACGCGAAAGAGGCGCGCCAGCTGGCCCGCACGATGACGTACATGCTCCGTCACCGCGGGCCGGACGCGCTGGCCGTTCACCAGAGCGGCCGGACCGTGCTCGGCCACGCGCGGCTGTCGATCATCGATCTGTCGACCGACGCCAACCAGCCGATGCTGAGCGCGGACGGCCAGGTCGTGCTGGTCTTCAACGGCGAGATCTACAACTTCCGCGAGCTGGCCGCCGAGCTGCGCGACGCGGGCGTGGCGCTGCGGACGCGCTCCGACACCGAGGTGCTGCTCGAGCTCTACCGCCTGCACGGCACGTCGTTCGTCAGCAAGCTGCGCGGCATGTTCGCGTTCGCGATCTGGGACGCGCCCCGCCGTCGGCTGGTGATGGGGCGCGATCGGCTCGGCAAGAAGCCGCTCTTCTTCCACATCGGCCGGCGCGGCCTGTCGTTCGCGTCCGAGCTGCAGGCGCTGCTCGCCGACGCCGACATCGAGCGCCGGGCCGACCCGCGCGCCATTCACGCCTACCTGGCGCTCGGGTACGTGCCGTCCGACTTCGCCGCGATCGCCGGGGTGCGCAAGCTACCGCCGGGCAGCATCGCCGTGTTCGAGGACGGCAAGCTGGCCGAGGAACGCTACTGGCACCTGCGCTTCGCCCCGCAGCAGCGGTCGGCCGAAGACTTCGTGGAAGAGCTGCGCCACATCCTGTTCGAGTCGGTCAAGATGCGGCTGGTCTCCGACGTGCCGCTGGGAGCGTTCCTGTCGGGCGGCATCGATTCGTCCGCGGTCGTCGCGATCATGAGCAAGGTCGGCGCGAAGCCGGTCAAGACGTTTTCGATCGGCTTCGACGAGAAGGACTTCTCCGAGGTCGGCTACGCGCGCCAGGTGGCGCGCCTCTACGAGACCGACCACCACGAGGAGGTGCTGCGCCCGCGCGCCGCGGAGCTTTTGCCCAGGCTGGTGCACGCGTACGGCGAGCCGTTCGCCGATCCGTCGGCGCTGCCGACGTACCTCCTGTCCGAGATGACCCGCCGCCACGTCACCGTCGCGCTGTCCGGCGACGGCGGCGACGAGGCGCTGGCCGGCTACACGCGCTACGCGCACGAGAAGATGACCCGCCTCTTCCAGCAGGTGCCGCGGCCGCTGCTGCTGCCCCTGGCCCGCTTCATCGAGCGGCGCTTCCCGGGGCGCAAGGCCGGCTTCCTAGGTGAGCTGGGCGCCACCGTGCGCACGCACGCGCGCCGCGTGCAGATGGGCGACATCCCGCGCTACGCCGCGCAGTTCGGACACTTCACGCCCGAGCTGATGGGCGAGCTCTGCTCGCCCGAGCTGCAGGCGGCGGGGGCGGACGCCGGGCGGGCCCTGTTCGGCCGGCTGCTCGGCGAAGCGACCGCGACCGACGCCCTCGGGCGGCTGCTGGAGCTCGACACGAAGACCTACCTGGTCGACGACATCTTCACCAAGGTCGACATCGCGTCGATGCAGAATTCGCTCGAGGTCCGTTGCCCGCTGGTCGACCACGTGCTGATCGAATTCGCGGCCACCGTCCCGTCCGATTTGAAGATGAAGGGCTTCAGGGGCAAGTGGCTTTTTCGCAAGGCCCTGCGCGATCTGCTGCCCCACAACATCCTCTACCGGCAGAAGCAGGGCTTCGGCATCCCGCACGCGCGCTGGCTGCGCGGCGAGTTGCGCCCGCTGCTGCGCGACACGCTGCTGTCCCGGCGCGTGTACGACCGCGGACAGCTGGCGCGGCCGGTCGTCGAGCGGCTGCTCGACGAGCACGACACGGGCCGGGTGAACCACGGCCTGCGCCTGTGGAACCTGCTCTGGCTCGAGCTGTGGCATCAGACGTTCGTCGACGCACCGTCGTCCACGACGGCGGACGTCACCAGCGTGGTGGCCACCGGCACGGCGGCATGACCGGGTCGGGCGGCGGCACCGCCGTGGCCGGCGAGACCGGGCGCCGCACGCGCGACTTGCTGACGGCCACGGCGATCGTCCTCGCGCTGCGCGTCCTCTACCTGGTCCGTCACGGCTGGGACGGATGCTGGATGAACTACAACTTCCTCTTCGAGGCCAAGGGCTACGCGCTCGGCCAGATCGGGGAAGCGCACGGCCTGCCGCTGACGCCGCTGTTCGTCTGGGCGCTGCGGGGCGCGGGTCTGGGACCGCTGGCCGCCCTCGGCGTCATCTATCTCTGCGCGCAGGCGCTGTTCACGATCTCCGCGCTGGTCCTGTTCCGATTCTTTTCGGGAACCCTCGGAGGGTTCCCGAACCCTCCCGCGATGGTGCGCGGCGAGCAAAGCTCGCCGGCTCCCCACGCGAACTTCGTGCCCGGCGCGTCGCGGCGGCGCGAGCTTCTGTTCGTGGTCGCGCTGGCGGCGATCCCGATGCTGAGCGCCGACACCGGCTACAAGGATCTCGCGGTGACGCTGGGCGCGGGCCTCTTGCTGGCGGCGCTGGCGTGCGCGCTGCCGGCGGGCGCCGCCCGGCGGTGGCGGCCGGGTCTGCTGGTGCTGGCGGTGATCGCGGCGGCCCTCGGCGGCGCGTGCCGGACGGAATCGCTCGCGGCCACGGGCGCAGGCGCGCTCTTGCTGGCGCTGGCCGGATTCGTGCCTGCAGCTCGCGCAGAACCGCTGCCGCGGCGGCGCGCGGCGGCGCTCGCGCTCGCCGCCGGGACGGCGCTGGGTGTCGTGCTCGCGATCGGCCTCGCGCGGTGGCTGCGCGGGGTCGGCCAGCTCGGCGCGCCCACCTACAGCTTCTACACGTTCTCCGACGGGCTCCCCTGGTTGATGCGCTCTGCCGGGACGAAGGTGCCCGGCGAGTACGGTCGCTACCTCGCTTCGATCGACATCTTCGGCAACTTCGCCGCCAACCACGGCAGCGTGGCGACCGCGCTCCGCGCCCATCCAGGCCAGGCGTTCCTCCGCTTCGCGCTCAAGCTCCCCGATCTGATCGCCGGCGCCGTGGGTCTGCGCGCGATCACGCCGGTCGGGGCGCTGCTCGCGCTGGTCGGCCTGCTCGGCGGCGCGCGCGTCGGCGGCGTGGCCGCGCGCCCGCGCGCGTTCCTGCTGCTCGCGTTCCTGGGACCGGTGGCGGTGTTGATGCTCCCGCCATCTTCGGACTTCTACTTTCTGGCGGCGCTGTTTCCGGTCCTGCTCGCGATCGCGGCCGGCCTCGACGTCGCGATCGGTCCCCGCCCCGAACGGACCGTGCGGCGTCTGGTCGGAGCGGCGATCGTCGCGACGGCCGTGCTGATCGCGACCGTGGGCCGGACCGAGCGAAGCACGAGCCCGGTGATCAACGAGGCGGCCCGCTCTCTCGAAAGCGAATGCCACGCCGGCTGCTTGATGAATTACCTGCCGCCTTCGCTCGCGAGCCAGGCCTGGGCAAACCTGGAGGCGGGCGCGCCCTTCCCGGAGAAGGTGAAGCGGAGCGAGGCGTTCGTCACCGGACATTATCCGCGCGGCTACCAGCAGGGCTGCGCCTTCGGCGAGCGCGTGCGGCGGGCCCGGGCGGCCGGTTATCGCGGCCCCGTGCTGTACGCCGACGTCCGGATCCCGAGCACGCGGGTGTTCAGCGCGGAGTTCGATCCGGAGCACCGCTTCGAAGGCGCCGTCGACCTTTCGGGCGCGACGCTGCGCCACCGGTTCGAGGATCGCGGCGACGTGATCTCGATCTACGACCTTCCGAACGCGCCCTGACGCGCGCCGCCCGTCGGATCGCGCGCCGTCAGGATGGTGGCGGCATCGTCCCCGACCGCGAGAAGACGAATTCGTTGCAGCCGTGGCCGTCGACGAGGCCGAGGTTCTCCAGCCGGAAACGCCGCTGCTGGAAGAACGAGACGATGGCCTGGGCGGAAGCGACCTCGAACGGCAGCCCGCCCAGCCAGTCGACCCAGTCGTGAATGCGCGACATGCCGCGGCTGCTCTTGTAGCGCTTGCTGCGCGTGAACGGATTGCGGCCCCGCACGACGTCGCCCAGGAACCCCTGCACCCAGACGTACGGCACGAACGTGCCGAGCACGAGGGCGCGACCGGCCGCGCTGCCGTTGTAGAGCTTCTTGATCCCGAGCCAGAACGAAGACAGCCAACCCTGGTCGCGGTAGATGGCGATGAAGAGGCGCCCTCCGGGGGCGACGGGACCGGCCGCGTTGGCCAGCGCGTGCCACATCTCGCCCGTGTGATGCAGGACACCCCACGAATAGACGACGTCGAACGCGCCGAGCCGCTCGAGGTATTCGTCGTCCAGCGCGCTTCCCTGTTCGATGATCCAGTTGTCTGCGGCCGAGAAATAACGGCGCTTCAGCTCGCCGGCGCAGGCGACGCTGTGCGGGTCGTAGTCGAACGACAGCACGCGGTCGGCGCCCAGCCGCATCGCGGCCAGCGAGAACAGACCGCTGCCGCAGCCGATGTCGAGAAAGCTGCGCCCGGCCAGCGATTCGAGCCCGAGCATGCGACGCAGCGACTTGCACGCCTCGTCGATCCGCTCGTCGTCGAGCACCGTCAGGAACCGTGTCCAATTCTTACCGAACTCGAACCGATCGCCGCGCGCGACGTCGCTCGCGTGGGTGGTCGATTGCGTCGAATCCATCGATGTTCGCCCTTTTACCCTCGACGACGGAGAGGTGCCAGCCGACATGTCTGATGAGTCATGCAATCGACGCACCGTCGACGATCGCGACCCCCGCCCGTCGGATTCCCTGATACGTTTAGGCGACGCATGGTACCCCCGGACCATAGCCGGATAAGCCGTTACCACGCTTTCATCGCGAGTCGGCCGCTCCAGGTGCTGGTCGGTGCGCTGCTGATCGCGGGCTTCGGGGCCGGGCTCGCCATCAGGCTCAAGCTGAAGACCGCGTTCTCTGAACTTCTGCCCAGCAACGATCCGGGCGTGGTCGCGCTGGCGCGCACCCAGAAGCGCCTGGGCGACATGTCCCTGTTGCTGATCGGCATCCGGTCGCCCGACCACGAGGCGAACCTCCGCTACGCCGAGGCGCTGACGCAGAAGCTGCGCGCGCTGCCCCCGTCGGTCGTCGACATCGCCACCTATCACGTCAAGGACCTGCGCGGATTTTTCGAGAAGAACAAGTGGCTCTACGCCTCGGAGGACGACCTGGAATCGATCCGGGATCGCCTGCGGACCGAGATCAGCAAGAAGAAGAATCCGCTGTTCGTCTCGCTGGGCGACGACGAGCCGATCGATTCGATGCAGAAACGGATGTCGGGGAAGAACAGCCTGGATGAGAAGTTTCCGGGCGGCATCTTCACCAGCCAGGGCGCCGGCGGCGAATACGTCTGGATCGCCGCGCTGCCGCCGGGCGGTCTGTTCGTCGAGAACGCGGGCGAGGCGCTGCTGAACGCGACCAACGAGCTGATCGCGTCCGATCCGCCCACGAACTATCACCCGGAGATGCGGGTCGAGGCGGCCGGACCGATCGTCACCGGGATCGCCAGCCGGCGCGCCGTCGAGAATGACATCATCTGGGTGACGTTCACCTGCCTGACGATCGTCGCGATCTCGATCGGGCTCTACTTCCGCCGCCTGCGGGCGATCGAGCTGACCGGCATCCCGGCCATCATGGGGTCGATCATGGCGTTCGCGGTCGCGGACATCGCTTTCGGCTACCTGAACTCGTCCACCGCGTTCCTGGGTTCGATCATCATCGGCAACGGGATCAACTACGCGATCGTCTTGATGTCGCGCTACGAGGAGCATCGCTCGCGCGGCGAGGCGTCGGACCTGGCCCTTCGCAACGCGATGGCGGGGACCTGGCGGGGCACGCTGGTGGCGTCGATCGCGGCGGCGGTCGCCTACGCGTCGCTGCGCGTGACCAGCTTCCGCGGCTTTTCGCAGTTCGGCGTGATGGGCGCGACCGGCGCCATCTTCTGCTGGCTCGCCACGTACTCAGTTCTTCCCGCCATGCTCTCCTGGCTCGACCGGCCGCACGTGACGACCGGCTGGCGCGGGCTCCTGTGGCGCGTCGGGCCGTTCTTCTCGCGCCTCGCGTTCTACCCGCCTCTGCAGGCGGGCGGTTACCTCGGCTGGCTCGCCTCCAATCCCGGCAGCGCGCTGAACAGGTGGGAGGTCCACCACCTCGGCGCCGCGCATCCGGGGCTGACGACGCTGGTCATCGTGCTCGCCGCGCTGCCGATCTGGACCTTGCCGATCCTGCTGCTCGCCCCCAACCCGAAGGCGCGAACG
>DATFXS010000719.1:0-11353 GCA_035315605.1 Polyangia bacterium | reverse complement strand
GCCGGCGACCGACGACGTCAAGGCGATAGGGAACTTGATTGACGCCGGAATGGATGTCGCCCGCATCAATTTCTCGCACGGCACGCACGCCGAGCACGCACGCCGGGTCGCGGCCGTGCGCGATGGCGCGCGCGCGCGCGGCAAGCCGATCGCGATTCTGCAGGATCTGCAGGGTCCCAAGATACGAACCGGGCAGGGCGCTCCCGGCCAGATCACCGACGGCGCGACGGTCATGCTCGTCGAGGGCGCCGCCGGGTCCGCGGACACGATCGCCGTCGAGTACGCGGGGCTGGCCGCGGACCTGCATCCGGGCGACTGCGTACGCCTGGACGACGGCCGTATCACGCTGCGCGTGGATCGCATCGCCGGCGATCGCGTCGCCTGCGCGGTCGTGCAGGGCGGGGCGCTGCGCGATCGCATGGGCGTCAACCTGCCGTCGCGGCGCGTGCGCCTGCCGGCGCTCACCGATCAGGACCGGCGCGACCTGGAACACGGCCTGGC
Source organism: Polyangia bacterium (assembly GCA_035315605.1). Classification (GTDB taxonomy): domain Bacteria; phylum Myxococcota_A; class Polyangia; order Fen-1088; family Fen-1088; genus JADGRB01. The sequence goes on along the minus strand of DATFXS010000719.1, from coordinate 10,852 downwards.
GATCGGCGTCGATTACATCGCGCTGTCGTTCGTCAAGCGCGCGGACGACGTGAACGCGCTGCGCGACGCGTGCAAGCGGGCGGGGCGCCCGACGCCGATCGTCGCGAAGATCGAGACGCCCGAGGCGGTCGAAAACCTGTGGGAGGTGGTCGCCGCCGCCGACGCGGTGATGGTGGCGCGCGGCGATCTGGGCGTCGAGATGTCGCCCGAGGTCGTGCCGGTCGTGCAGAAGGAGATCATCGGCACCTGCCGGCTGCAGCAGACGCCGGTGATCGTCGCGACCGAGATGCTGCAGTCGATGGTCGAATCGACGCGGCCGTCGCGCGCCGAGGCCAGCGACGTCGCCTCGGCGGTCTTCGAGGGCGCCGACGCCGTGATGCTGTCGGCCGAGACCGCGACCGGCAAGCATCCGCTGGACGCGTGCACGATGATGGCGCGGATCATCGAGCAGGCCGAGGCGAGCCGCTTCTACGCGCCCCCGCCGTCGGAGCCGGGCCGGTCGACGCGCGAGGCGATCGCCCACGCCGCCTGCAGCATCGCCCGCGAGGTCGGGGCGTCGGTCCTTGTCGCATTCACGGAGAGCGGCACGTCCCCCCGGTTGATCTCGAAGGCCCGCCCCGGCGTGCCGATCGTCGCCTTCGCCAACGACGAGGCAAACCTGCGTCCGCTGGCGCTCTACTGGGGCGTCGTGCCGCGCCTCCTCGCCCTGCCCGAGATACCGGACGCGAACGCGATCGTCGAAAAGGTGGTCGAGACACTGATCGCGCAGAAGCTGGTCGCGCGCGGCGACCGGTTCGTGATGGCATTCGGCGCGCCGGTCGGCTGGCGCACGCCGACCAACGCGATCCGCGTCGTCGAGGTCAGTTGAGCAGGCTGGCCTGGGTCAGACGGAAGGGGGCGATCTCGGCGTCGAAGGAGTCGCCCTCGCTGGTCACCATCTGATAGCTGCCCCGCATCGTGCCGGCGGGCGTCGCGATCATGCACCAGCTCGTGTATTCGAATTCCTCGCCCGGCCCCAGCACGGGCTGCGCCCCGACGACGCCCTCGCCGCGCACCTCCTGCACGTCGCCCTCGGAGTCGGTGATGATCCAGTGCCGGCTCAAAAGCTGGGTCTCGACACTGCCCCGGTTGGCGATGTTCACGGTGTAGGCGAACGCGAACTGGCGCGCCGAGGCGGACGATTTTTCGGGGATGTACTGGCTACGAACCGTGACCAAGATACCCCGTGTCAAAGCCGACGACATCGGTCCCTATGGACAACGTGCCAAAAGCGCGAGATGCATTCAAGGGGAGGCGCGAATGAGCTTGAAAGAGAAACGTTGTGTTCCGTGCGAGGGCGGCACGCCCCCGCTCGACGATGTGTCCACACGCAAGCTGCTGGGCCAGGTCTCGGGCTGGGCCGTCGCCAGCGAAGCGGGGCAGGCGCGCCTGCGCAAGCGCTTCGAGTTCGTGGACTTCCTGGCGGCGATGGCCTTCGTCGACAAGATGGCCGCGCTGGCCGAGGACGAGGCGCATCACCCCGATTTCTGCGTTCACTACAGCCGGGTCGACGTCACGCTCTGGACGCACGCGGTGGGCGGCCTCTCTGAAAACGACTTCATCCTCGCCGCCAAGATCGACGGTATCCTTTCCTGACGGTATCCTTCCCTGATGCAGGGAGGTGTTGCCATCGCCGGCGCGACCGGCCTGATCGGGACCACGCTGGCGGCTGCGTGCGCGCGCGACGGCATCCCGGTCTCGGCGCTGGTGCGCGACACGGCCCGCGGCGCCGAGCGGCTTCCGTCGGCGACGCTGCACGCCTGGGACGCGACGCGCGGCTCGCCGCCGGCCGGGGCGTTCGACGGCGTCGACGTCGTCGTCAACCTGGTCGGCGAGGCGCTGGCCGACAAGCGCTGGAGCGACGCGCGCAAGAAGCAGCTCCGCGACAGCCGTGTCGTCGCGACGCGCGCGCTGGTGGACGCCATGCGCGATCTGCCCAAGCGCCCGCGCCTCCTGATCTCGGCGTCGGGCGTCGGCTATTACGGCAACCGCGGGGACGAGATCCTGACCGAGTCCGCCTCGGCCGGCACCGGCTTCGTCGCCGAGCTGGTGCGCGACTGGGAAGCGGAGGCGATGCGCGCCGCGGACATCGGGCTGCGCGTGGTCGTCATGCGCAGCGGCGTCGTCCTGTCCAAGGACGCCGGAATCCTGCGCAAGCTGCTGCCGCCGTTCCGGATGGGCCTGGGCGGCCCGATCGGCGGCGGCGGGCAGTGGCTGCCCTGGATTCACCTCGAGGACGAGATCGGCCTCTTCCGGCACGCGATGTCGCACGAGGCGGTGACGGGGCCGCTGAACGCCGTCGCGCCCGAGCCGGTGACGAACGGGGAGTTCGCGCGCGCGCTGGGGGAGGCGCTGGGGCGGCCGACGGTGCTGAAGGCGCCGGCGTTCGCGCTCCGCCTCCGGTTCGGATCGCTGGTGGACGAAGTGCTGCTGGCCAGCCAGCGCGTGATGCCGGTGCGGACGCTCGAGACGGGCTACGCCTTCCGCCATCCGCTGCTGCGCGAGGCGATGGCCGAGGTGCTGGCCAAGCGTCCGCGCGAGACCGAGCCGGCGGCGACAACGACCTGACGTCGGTCTTGTGAGACGCGGCCGCCGTCTGTAAGATGGTGCGGCCGAATGAGCCGCCGCAGACGTTCACGGTTCGCGCTCGGCGGGATCGTGCTGGCGCTCGGCGTGGGCATCGCCTGGCGCGTCATCGCCGCCAGCCACGACGACGGGCCGACGGTGACGGCCACCCCGGCGGCCGAGCTCACCGACGTCTACGCCTGGATGACGTCCGACAAGACCAAGGTGAACCTGGTCATGAACGTCTATCCGAACGCCGGCACCGCAACGTTCTCCAGCCAGATCCTCTACGTCTTCCACGTGAACTCCACGACCGCATTCGGGACGACGGGGACGCAGACGAAGATCATCTGCGGCTTCGACGCGACCCAGACCATCACTTGCTGGGTCGGCGATACCGAGACGGTCACCGGCAACGCCGCCACGTCGACCGGCCTGGTGAGCGCCAGCGGCAAGACGCGCGTGTTCGCCGGCCTTCGCGACGATCCATCGTTCTTCAACCAGACCGGATTCGCGGACTTCGCATCGACTGTCACCTCCGGGATTGCGCCGGGGTCCGCTCCTGACTGTCCGCCGATCAACGCGGGGATTTCGGCCGCCCTCGTCCAGCTGCTTCGCTCGAGCATGCAGGGCGCCGCCGCCGCCGCCAACAACTTCGTGGGCCAGAACGTGCTCAGCATCGTCATCCAGGTCGACACCACGCTGGTGACCACGGGCGGCAAGATCCTCGGGGTCTGGGCCAGCACGCACCAGAGGGGCTGAACGCGTGGCGAAGCAAACAAACCTGTGGCTGATCGTTCCGTTCGGGATTGCGCTGGGCGCGATCGGGTGCGGCGGCGGGTCGACCCCGATGGGCGGCGAGCGCCAGCGCTGCTATCCGAACATGACTTGCAACGTCGGGCTCACCTGCCTGAGCGACACCTGCGTCAACACCGGCGGCACCGCGGGAACGGGGGGATCCGGCCGGGGCGGGTCCGGCGGGGCGGCTGGCACAGGCGGGAGCGCGACGGGGACGGGCGGCACGGCGACGGGCGGAGCCGCAGGAGGCACGGGTGGGACCGCGACGGGCACGGGCGGCAGTGGGGGGACCGGCGGCGCGGTCGGGCCGCCGCCGACGCTCGGCGCGCAGATCGATCGCATGGGTCGGGCGCAGATCAACACGTTGCTGACGGATCCCTTCGATGCGAGCAGCAGCACGCGCGGCATGAAGAAGGACATGTACAGCCTCGCCATACCGGCCACAGCCAGCTCGTTCGAGACGGGTTTCGAGATCAGCCTCGCGATCTTCGACGCCATGGATTCGAACTGCGGCAACCAGTTCTTGGCCGCCGCACAGGTGACGCCGACCCAATACAAGCAGCTCGCCGACCTGCTCCTCGACGACCAGATCTACCTGAACGCCAACTACGGTGCCTGCACCATCTATCTGGCGGTCGAACTGGACGCGCTCAACGACTGCGGCGGAAGGACGCCGACCATGGACGTCGTGGACGCGACCTACTCGACGCTGATTGGCGCCGGGTCCGGCGTGACCGACGGCCTGACTGCCGACGACAAGGCCCAGAGCAACACCGTCTTTCCGTTCCTGGCCGCGCCCAACTAGCGGAAAGCTCAGCCGCGCGACGTGGTCCGGGCGCCCTTGCGCCTGCGATCGCCGAGGCCGAAGATAAGACGCGAGGGTGGTGCCCGGCATGGGAAATCGGGGAGCAGCGAGCACGGGCGCCGTCGGCGATACAACCTGCGCGGCGCCCCCCGACGCGAACGAAACCGCGCGCCGGCTGCGTTTCTACTTTCTGGCGGCGGCGGTCGTTCCGGCGGCGGTGGGCCTGGTGGTGGCCGCCGTCCTCCGGTCGAGCGCCGCCCCCTGGATGGCCGTGTGCGCGGTCCTGGGCGCGCTGGCTGCGCTCGCGGCCGCGGCGCTGGCGGCGCGCCGGGTCGTCGTGCCCCTGAGCGGCCTGGCCGAGACCTGGTCGCGGTCGGCGGCGAACGCCGACCGCCTGAAGAGCGACTTCGTCGCGAACATGAGCCACGAGATCCGCACCCCGCTCAACTCCGTGCTCGCGCTGTCGCAGTTGCTGCGCGACGGCGTCCCCGGGCCGCTGACCGTGGATCAGCGCAAGTACCTGCAGATCATCACGCGCAACGGGCAGACCCTGCTGCGCCTGATCGACGACATCCTGGATCTTTCGCGCATCGAATCGGGCCGGATGCAGCTCGACACCGAGGACGTCGACCTCGGCCCGGAGATCGCGGCGATCGTCGAGGCGCTGTCGCCGCTGGCGATGACCAAGGATCTCGACACCATCATCAAGCTGCCGCCCGACTTGCCGCCGGCTCGCTGCGATGTCGATCGGCTCCGCCAGATCCTGACCAACCTGATCGGCAACGCGATCAAGTTCACCGACACCGGCGCCGTCCGGGTCACGGCGGAGACGCTGCCCGAGGTGGTCGCCGTCCACGTGACCGACACCGGCATCGGGATTCCGGAAGCCCAGCTCGGCCGCATCTTCGACGAGTTCGTGCAGGTGAACCCGACCTTGGCCCGGCGTCAGGGCGGGGCCGGCCTGGGCCTGGCGATCGCCAGCCGGCTGGCCCGGCTGATGGGGGGCGAGGTCTCCGCGTCCAGCGTGGTCGGCAGCGGATCGCGGTTCACCCTGACCCTGCCCCGTGCGGCCGAAGCTCGCGAAGCCCAACCTGTGGAAAAGAAAAACGTTTCAGGATTGTCAGAGCCGCCCGGGGGCGCCATCGCTGATATTGCCCCGGAGGCGTATGCTCTGGCTCCACCGCAAGCCCCCGCAACGGTCTTGATCGTGGAAGACAACGAGGACAATCTGTTCACCTTGCGGGAGATGCTTGCGCCGCTCTCGTTCGAGGTGCTGGCCGCGTCCAGCGGACGCGAGGCGATCGACGTCTGCCGCGACCGGATGCCGGAGCTGGTGATCATGGATGTCCAGATGCCGGGGATGTCCGGCCTCCAGGCGACGGGCGCCATCCGCGCGCTGCCGGGCGGTGCCGGGATTCCGATCCTGGCGCTGACCGCCCAGGCGATGGCGGGCGATCGCGAGCGCATCCTGGCTGCCGGGGTCGACGACTACCTGCCCAAGCCGGTCGCGCCGCGCGAGCTGCGGGCCAAGGTGACCCGCCTGATGGCGTCGCGAGCGCCGCAGGGCCCGGCGTCAGGCGCAGGTTCGTCCAAGGGGGAGCGGCATGGCGCGCATACTCCTCGTCGATAACGACGCCGGCGATCGCCGGGCGGCCGCCCGCGGGCTCGGCGTCCGCGAGCAGGATCTGGAGCAGGTCGAGTCCATCGCCGCCGCGCTGGTCCGCGCCGCCGAGGCCGGCCACAAGTTCGTCCTGGTTTCGCCCGCGCAGCTGGAGGCGTCGCTGGCCTCGCGGCCGTCGTCCAGCGCGGATCTGCTGCGCGAGACCTTCGACGTCTTCGAGGACGGCGTCTGCTTGCTGGCGCGGAACGGCCAACTGAAGGTCGCGAACGCCATCGGCGAGCGCCTGTTCGACAGCGCGCTGAAAGAGGAGCTGCAGGGCGTCGCCAGCGTGGCCGCCCGGCGGGGCGCGATCGCCGATCGAAGCCTGACGCTGGAGGGGCGGGCCTTCGCGGCGCGCGCCTACCCGCTCTCCGAGCGGGGGGTGGTCCTGTACATCCGCGACGCGACCGACGAGCGCGAGCGCGAGATCGGCCGGCTGCAGTCCGAGAAGCTGGCGTCGATCGGGATGCTGGCGGCCGGCGTCGCGCACGAGATCAACAACCCGGCCGCGTTCGTGCTGGCGAACATCGAGGCGCTGACCGGACACATGCGCCTCATCGAGGACAAGCTGCGCGAGCTGCCCGGGGCGGACGCCGCGCGGGCGGGGCTGTCGAACGTGCTGTTCGAGGCGAGCGCGATCCTGCAGGAATCGAAGGAGGGGATGGCGCGCATCCAGCGGATCGTCAAGGACCTCGGGTCGTTCTCGCACGCGGACGAGGACGTCGATGTTCCGATGAGCGTCAACGTCGCGGTCGAGTCGGCGCTGACGATGCTGCGCAACGAGCTCAAGTACCGGGCGCGCGTCGAACAGGACCTGCGCGCCACCCGGCTGGTGCTCGCGAGCGCGCCGCGCCTCGGGCAGGTGTTCCTGAACCTCATTTCGAACGCGGTCCAGGCGCTGGAGGAGGCGGACGTCAAACGCAATCTGGTCCGCGTCCGCAGCTTCGATGAGGGCGATCACGTCGTCGTCGAGGTGTCGGACAACGGACCCGGCATCGCGCCCGAGGCGGCGCCGCGGATCTTCGAGTCCTTCTTCACCACCAAGCCGCGCGGGATGGGGACGGGCCTCGGCCTGCCGATCTCGCTCGGGATCGTGCGCAACCTGGGGGGCGAGATCGTCGTCGACAGCCGGCCGGGGGAGGGGGCGACGTTCCGGGTGCGCATTCCGGCGACCAGCGCGGCGCCGGCGGCGCGGACGCCCCCGCCGGAGACGACGCCGTCGCGCGTCTTCTCGCGGCGCCGGATTCTGGCCGTCGACGACGAGGCGCTTCTGTTGAAGGCGTACCGCCGGATGCTCGGCGACGCGCACGAATTGGTGACGGCGCTGGGCGGGCACGAGGCGCTCAAGGTGCTGGAGACCGACGCGCGCTTCGACGTCGTGATGTGCGATCTGCAGATGCCCGAGATGTCCGGCATGGAGCTGCACGCGGCGGTCGTGAAGAGGCATCCCGGGCTCGCGGAGCGGTTCGTGTTCGTCACGGGCGGCGCATTCTCGGGGGACGCCCGCCGGTTCCTCGAGGAGTCGGTGCCGGCCGTCATCGGCAAGCCGTTCAAGGTCGACGAGCTTCTGGGCATGGTCGACAAGATCGGCGCGGGCGGCGGCAAGCGCGCCAAGCCGCCCGAGTCCGGCGCACCGGCCCCGCGGTTTCGGTGATCTGACCGCGATGCGGGCGCGCAAGCTGGTCGTCGCCGCGCTGGTGCGCGAGCAGGGACGCGTCCTGATGTCGCGGCGCCGCCCCGATCAGGCGATGCCGAACCTGTGGGAGTTCCCGGGCGGCAAGGTCGAACCGGGCGAGCACCCCGAGGCGGCGCTGGTGCGCGAGCTGCGCGAGGAGCTCGGCTGCGACATCGCGGTCGATCGCATCCACGAGGTCGTCTTCCACGCCTACGCCGACTTCGATCTGTACATGCTGGTCTACGCCGGTCGCATCGTCGCGGGCACGCCGCGCGCGATCGAGGTCGCGGAGGTGGCGTGGGTCGACGAGAAGAAGCTGCCGGAGCTGGAGCTGCTGCCCGCGGATTACCCGCTGGCGCGGAAGCTGGCGGCCGGCTGACGGACGATCAGAAACAGGCAACAGGCGACAGGCAACCGGCAACGGGCAACCGGCAACTTCGGATCTGTCATCGCCGGTTGCCCGTTGCCGGTTGCCGGTCGCCTGTTTCTCCGCGCTAGGCGTTCGCGGAGTCGTCAGCCGGCGGAGGGTCTGCGGGCGTTTCGGGCGCGACGGCCGGCGCTGCTGCCTCCTGCGCCGGCGTCTCCCCGGGCGCGGGGTGGCCGTGGCGCAGCGCCTCGCGCTGGGCGGCGCGCGCCGCCTCGACCGCGTCGCGCTTGCACGCGCCGCACATCGACGGCTCTGCCCAGGCGCCGAGGTGCGTCTGCAGCTGGCTCTCCGGCGGCCAGGAGATCGTCGTCCCGCACTGCTTGCACGGGATCTCCAGCGTCTTCTTGTCTTTCAGGAACTCGACGCAGTCCTGGCACTTGCGCTCGGGCGGCTTGATCACGCGCCTGCGCTTCTTCTTGTCCTTCTTGTTCTTGGGCGCGATGGTCGCCGCTTCGGGCAGAACGCCCGCGGCCACGGCGGCCGCCGCCGCGACGTCGGCCACTGTCGACGCGACGGGCCCGGCCTCCTCGCCTTCCTTCAGCTCGGGGCGCACGCCCGCCGCCAGCTGCGCTGCCTTCGTCCAGGTCCAGGTGCCCGTGCAGTTGTCGGTCTTGCACGCGATCTGCCGGTCCTCGAGCTCGACGACGTTCTTCGCGCAGTCCTCGCAGTACTGCGGATAGGGATCGCCGGTCTTGCCGCGCACGGCCCGCGCCAGCTGGCCGCCGCGCTTGTCGATCCATGTTCCCTTGCAGCCGGCGCGCCGGCAGGGGCGCTCGATGTCCTGCAGCGTCCGGTAGATGCCGGCGCAGCTCTCGCACATCCGGTGCGGCGCCTTGGGCGTCGGTTTGCCGGCCAGGCAGGCGTCCAGCTGATCGCTGCGCGACCAGGTCCACGTCTTCTTGCAGCCGGACGTTCGGCAGCGGACCTCGCGGTCCGCGATGGCGCCGAAGTCCGCCTTGCAGCGATCGCACATGCGGCGCGGCGGATCGTTGGGAAGGCCGTTCGCGTACGCCTCGATCTGCTCGAGCGCGCTCCACTGCCATTTGTGGTCGCAGCCGTTGATGCCGCAGCGGACCGGGCGGTCCTTCAGCTTGCGGAACACGCCCTCGCACTGCCCGCAGCGCTGGATCGGCAGCGGCGGCTCGACCTCGGGCGCGCCGGCGAGCAGCTGCGCGCGCCGCGTGAAGGCCGACGTCCGCTTGCAACCCGGCACCGCGCACGGCACCGGCTTGTCGGCGAGAGCTTCGAGGCGCGCCTCGTCGTCGGCGCACAGCCCGGCAGGCGGCGGACGCTTGGTGGCGAACGCCTCCATCTGCTGCATCACCGTCCAGGTCCAGGTACCAGTGCAGCCAGGACGATCGCACGGGCGCTGCGCGTCCGTCGTCTTGGCGTAGGCCTCACGGCACGGATCGCACATCGACGACGCCGGGTCGTCGGCGCGCGCCGCGCCTCGCCCGCCAAGCTTCGCGCCTTTGGCAGACGCCATCGACAGCCACGTGCGGGTACACCCCGGCACCGAGCACGGGGACGACTTCGCCCCCAGCCGATCAGCAAGCGTGAACCCCGCCAGACCCATGTTGGGGGCTAATGCTGACGAAACACGGCCCAACGTGCAAGCGAGACTTGGAAAGAGCCGCTATCCGCTCTGTCCGCATTGCTTGCGCCCGCGTCCGGGCGAAGGTAGACAAGCGGCACCCCGGCCATGCAGATCACGATCGAGGACCTCTCGCCCGTCGAGAAACGCGTCGAATTCGAGCTGCCCTGGGCGGACGTGGTACCCAAGCTGGACAAGGCCTACGACCAGCTTCGACGCGGCGTGCGGCTGCCCGGCTTCCGGCCGGGCAAGGTGCCCCGGGCGCTGCTCGAGAAGATGTACCGGCGTCAGGTCGAGGACGAGGTGGCCCGGGACCTGGTCGAGCACTCGCTCGGCCAGGCGATCCGCGAGAACCAGCTGCAGCCGGTCGCGCCGCCCACCGTCGAGGACCTGGCGATCAAGACGGGCGAGCCGTTCAAGTTCACGGCGCGCGTCGAGGTGCGCTCGCAGGTGACGCCCAAGGACTACAGTGGCGTGCCGCTATCGCGCCGGCCGGCCGCGGTCACCGACGAGCAGGTCGCGGAGGCGCTGGAGGGGTACCGCCGGCGGCTGACCGAGTTCAAGCCGGTCGAGGGGCGGACCCAGACCGGCGACACCGACCTGGTGCTGGTCGAGATGTCGGGCCGGGTCGGGGACCACAAGATCAAGCGCCGCCAGGCGGCGATCGATCTCGAGAACGACACGGACGGCCCGCTGCCCGGGCTGGCGGGCCGCCTGCGCGGCAAGCCGATCGGCGCCGAGCCGGTTCCGGTCGACTACACGCTGGCGGGCGAGGGCGTGCCGGCGGAGCTGGCGGGCAAGGAGGTGCACCTGCACGTCACCGTCAAAGAGGTGCGCGAAAAGAAGGTGCCCGCACTCGACGACGAGATGGCGAAGGACACCGGTGAGGCGGAGACGCTGGAGGGGTTGCGGGGCAAGGTGCGCGATCGGCTGCTCGAGGCCGACGAACGCCGCATCAAGCAGGAGATGACGCGCGCGCTGCTCAAGGAGCTGATCAAGCGCAACGAGTTTCCGGTCGCGCCCGCGCTGATCGATCGATACGCGCAGCTGCTGGTGAACCGGGCGAAGCAGCAGCTGGCGATGATGGGCATCGACGTCGAGGGGATCGACGACGCGAAGATGCGCGAAGAGGTGCGCACCGAGGCGGAGGAGGAGGCGCGCGGATCGATCCTCATTCAGGCGATCGCCGAGCGCGAGGGGATGTCCGCCACCGACGCCGACATCCAGAAGCGCGTCGCCGAGCTGGCGGCCGCCCGCAACGAGAACCCGAAGAAGCTGCGCGCCGATCT
>DATFXS010000718.1:0-2709 GCA_035315605.1 Polyangia bacterium | reverse complement strand
TCGCCGGGATCGGGTCGGTCTCGAAAATCCGAGGCGGGCCTGGGTCGGGCACGCTGCCCGCCGCGGTTTTACCGCGAGAGTCGCGGCCCTCGGCGGGCACGCTGATTGCTGAGCACGGCGGCGTGAAAAAGATCGCGCTCTTCGCCGGGTGTCTGCTGCTTTTCGCCTGTTCCGACAACGGAGGCGGCGGCCCCGGAACCGGCGGCCACGGCGGCGGTCAGGCCGGCAGCACCGGGCACGGCGGCGGCGGGGGCTCGGGCGGCGCGGCCGGACAGACCGGAGGCACGACCGGGAGCGCAGGCTCGACGGGCGCGGGCGGCCAGACGGGCGGCACCACTGGCAGCGCAGGGGCGACGGGTACGGGCGGCCAGACCGGCGGCTCCGGCGGAAGCGCGGGCCGCGGTGGTAGCGGCGGAAGCGGAGGCACGACGGGAGGCGGCGGCCAGACCGGCGGCTCCGGCGGCGGCGGCGGGACCGGCGGCAGCGCAGGAAACGGCGGTGGCGGCGTGGGCGGGCGCGGCGGGCAAGGTGGATCCGGGACCGGCGGCAGCGGCGGAACCGGAACTGGCGGCGGCGGCGGCCTGGGCGGAACGGGCGGAATCGCTCTGGTCTGCCAGCAGCTCGTGGATCAGTACAACACGGCGATGATGCGCGCGCGGATGTGCGACGCGACGTCGACCACAGCGCAGTGCACGCACGAGGTCTTGACGTCGCTGTCGTGCGGCTGCCAGACGTGGGTGAACGACACGACCGAGCTCGACACAATTCACACGCTCTGGACCGCGGCGGGCTGCACGGCCGGCATCTGTCCGGCCATCGCCTGCCCCGCCCCGGGCATCCGCGGCGCGTGCACCGCCGAGAACAGCGGCGACGTCTGCGTCCCGGTATTCCAGTGACGCGCTGACGGGCGGCGCCGCCTCAGAACTCGATGCCGCTCGCCGGATTGTCGTCCGGCTTGGACTTCCCGCCCGACTTGGGCTTGTCGCTGCTCTTCGGCTTCTCCTCGGCCTTCGGCTTCTCGTCCGCCTTCGGCTTTTCGTCTGCCTTCGCCTTCTCGTCCGCCTTCGGCGCGTCCTCTGACTTGGTCCCGGAGCTCGGCGGATCGCCGAGCTCGCAGATCCCGACGCCGCAGAACGGCACCTGGGCGCAGCTCGGATCGTCCGACATCATCTCCGTGCACGCCGTGTCCGCGCAGCGCTTCTTGCGGTCCTTCTCGTAGGTGTCGAGCTGCTTCTTCGGGATCGCGCGCGCCTTTCCGCCCTGGCTGCACGGGCAGCAGTCGTCGGCCACCACCACGCAGTCCTTGTCGGTCTTGCAGTCGCGGTTGTCCGCTGGGGCCTTCTTGCCGCCGCCGCCCCGCTTGGCTTCGGCCAGCATCGAACCGCCGATTGTCGCGCCGCCAAGAACTGTGACGGCGATCAACAGGCGAAGGCCAACCCGAATCGGTCTGCCAAACATGGCGGGGAAATATATAGCCCTGCGGCGCGGCGTCCAGAACTAGCTACAGCGCCTATTTGAGGATGCCGGGCGCGCTCAGTCGCGCCATCATCGCCGCGATCTCCGCGCTGACGCGCTCCAGCCGTTTCGCCACGTCGCGCGTCTCCAGCAGCTGCTGGCGCACGCCGAGATCGGCGATCAACTCGGCGGCCGACACGTCCGCGAGCGCGGCGGGCGTCTCCAGCGCCGCCGCGATCTGGCGCAGCGGCTCGCCGCCCTCCGGGATCGCGTCGGCGAGCTGGCCGATCATCACGCGCAGCGCCTGCTCGGCGTCGCGCAGCTCGTTGCGATCGCTGATCGGCAGATCGGGGACGACGGTGGCGGCGACCAGCCGGTAGGGATGGTCGGACGCAAGCTCCTCGTCGATGCGCACGCGGGCGTGCCCGCGCACGACCAGGTTGAAACGCCCGTCGGGCAGCTCGTGCGCCATCACGACCTCGCCCACGCCCGCGATCGGCTCGACGGCCGGACGTTCGTCGGACGGGCTCGCGCTCTCGACGATCAGGCCCATCGCCAGGAACCGCTCGCCGGCCAGGATGTCGCGCGTGAGCGCGCGGTATCGGTCCTCGAAGATGTGCAGGCGCAGCGACGCGTGCGGGAACAGCACCACGTTGGGCAGCGGAAACAGCGGCATCCGCGTCAACGCTGCCGCCAGTCGGGCCTCTGTCGTGTCGACCGTCATTTCACCCTCACCCGAAAACGTCGACGCACGATCCGGTCAGCGCGGCCGGGGCCCCGGCCGCCAGGTAGAGGACGACGCCGGCGACGTCCTCGGGCGACATGTCGGGCTTCGCGTCGGGCCGTCCCACGCGGAGCATGTCGGTGTCGACGGAGCCGGGGCACACGGCGTTGGCGACCAGGCCCTCGCCTCGCACCTCTTCGGCCAGCGCGCGCGTCAGGCCGACGACGCCGTGCTTGGCGGCGCAGTAAGCGGTCAAGCCCGCCGTCCCCTGCCGCCCGGAGATCGACGCGACGTTGACGATGCGCGCGCCGCCCCGCCCGCGCATCGCCGGCAGAAAGGCGCGCGTCACCAGGAACGTCCCCTTGAGGTTCGAATCGAGCACCGCGTCCCAGCTCTCGAGCGGCGTCTCCTCGAGCCGGCTCCGGGTCACGAGACCGGCGTTGTTGATCAGCAGGTCGGGCGGGCCGAAGCGCTCCAGAACCTGGGCGGCGAACTCCTCGACGTCGGCGGGATGGCCGACGTCGCAGGCG
>DATFXS010000717.1:0-5264 GCA_035315605.1 Polyangia bacterium | reverse complement strand
TCCGCCGACGGCCAGCACGAAGAGGCGCTCGCGCTGCTGACCAGGGTGGCGGCGGCCCGCCCCGACCTCGGCTCGACGCACGCCGATCTGGCCAACGCGCTGCTGGCGGCCGATCGCATCGAGGATGCGATCGCCGGCTTTTCGGAGGCGTTGCGGATCGACCCCGACTCGGCGCAGGCCTACTGCGGCCTCGGGCTGTCGTATCAGAGGATCCAGCGCTGGCACGAGGCGGCCGAGGCGTTCCGGACGACCGAGCAGCTGGCTCCCGACCAGGTGACCGGTCCCTACAACCTCGGCCTCGCCCTGGCCGCGCTCGGCGAAGTCGAGGAAGCCCGGGCGGCCCTGCTCCGCGCCGCGGCGCTCGAACCGGACGATCTGGAGATCCGCGCCGCGCTGCAGTCGTTGCTGGCGCAACCCCGGAACGGCGGCGGACCGGTCGCCTCGCCGCGCTTCGGCGGCGACGTCACCAGCTTCGCGCTGCCCGAGGTGCTCGAGTTCCTCCGCCTGCAGAAGAAGACCGGCTCGCTGGTCGTCTCGTCGCGCCGCGGGGCCGCGATCGTCAGGCTGGTTCGCGGTCAGGTCACCAGCGCGTCCGCGCCCGGCGTCAAGCGGCTCGGCGAGACGCTGGTCGAACGCCGCATCGTCACGGCGGCGGCGCTTGAAGCCCTGCTCGCCAGGCAGCGCACGGACGACGGCGAAGGGGCGGAGGCGCTCGGTTCGGTTTTGCTGCGCGAGCGGCCCGGCCATCGCGACGACCTGACCCGCGCCGTGTTCCAGCAGGTGATCGACGCACTCGCGGAGATGCTCGCCTGGAGGGAAGGAGCGTTCTCGTTCCATCCGGGGAGCGACAGGGGGCTGCCCATCATCGCGTTCGATCTGCAGAACGTGATGCTCGAAATCATGCGCCTGGCCGACGAAAGCAACGCAACTCTCCCACCCGAGGAGGATCGATGACCGACGACAGACGATCCCGCAGACACCCGCTCCACGAACGTCGATCGAACCTCCGCCGTGCCGGATTGGCCGCGCTGGCGCTACCGTTGCTCGCCGCCGCGCCCGCCCTCGGCCAAGAAGAACGGGCCGCGGCACCCTCGCTGCCCGATACGGCCAGCGACGAACCGGCGCCCGCGCCAGACCGGATGCAGACGCTCGAGGACCGGATCAACGAGCTGGGCGAGCGGCTGCGCGAATCGGAGGACGCCGCCCAGAAGCGCGTGTCGCCGCTCACCTGGAACGGCTACGTCGACTTCGGCTTCTTCGTGCCGCTCGGCAACGGCGGCGTCGGCTGGGTGCGCGACGTCGGAAACGTGCAGTTCCCGCAGTACGCGAACTACTCGTGGGTGTTCCTGGGCGACATCCTCGCGACGGCCGTGAACAGCCGCGGCGAGGTGGCGGACCTGGGCGACGCGCCCGGGCTGACGGTCCCCCGGTTCGACAGCATCAACTCGAACGGCGCGGCCGGCTTCATCCTGAACGAGATCAACCTGCGCCCGCGGTTCCAGCTCTCCGACCGGGCCATCATGCGCGCCAGCGTCAACTTCATCCCGCGCACCGGCTCGGACTTCGCGCTCGGCGATTTCATCGAAGCAGACGTGGGCGAGCTGGAATACCTGCTGACGGCCGACGGCAAGACGTCGTTGTTCGTTGGCAAGTCGATGCCGGTCTTCGGCATCGAATACAAGGACCGCAAGTCCGACCAGCGTTTCGGCATCACCCCGTCGCTGATCGCCCGCTACACGACCGGATCCCAGCTGGGGATCAAGATCCGCAGCAAGCTCCTCGACGATTGGCTGATCCTCGCCGCCTCGGTCACCAACGGCTCGTCGACGATCGAGATGTTCCACTTCTACAGCGAGATCGATCAGAACAACGGCAAGACGCTGAACGGTCGCGCCGCGGTCAGCCTCCCGGTCGGACGGCTCTTGCACAATGACGACCACCTCGAGATCGGCTTGGACGGCGAGTGGGGCCCCCAGGATCGCGCCACCGACAACGCCGGCAAGATGTGGTTCGCCGGCGTCGACCTCCAGTATCTGGGCGTCAACCTCGCAGTGAAGGGGCAGCTGATCCGGGGCAAGTCGCCGGGCGACGGCGCCATGGGCGTCTGGGGTCTGGACCTTCACCCGTCCGGCTACCTGGAGATCGACTGGCAGCTGCTCGCGCAGTTCGGCCTGATCCTGCGCGGCGAGATCCGCGACGCCATCGTCACGCTCGACACGACGCGCATCTACATCACCAAGGAGGCGCGCGCGACGTTCGGGTTCCGCGTGGTGGTGAACCCGCACATGGTCGTGAAGGCCGAGTACCTGCACAACGCGGAGTACGGCGGCATCGCCGAGTTCAACAACGACGTCGCGACCAGCTCGCTGGTGCTGTGGTTCTGATGACTCGCAACGACCTGGAACAGAACGCCGGGAGGACACACATGCGTTTCAATTCGATGGTCATCGCGCTCGCCCTCGGATCCGTGATCGCCGCCTGCAGCCGGAGCGACGACTTCAGCGACGAGGAGTGGTCCCAGATCCAGCAGCTCGAGCCGCTCAAGGGCGATCCGCCCCGCAATCCCTTCAACCTGCGGGACCAGGACGAAGCGGTCGCCAAGCTGGGGCAGATGATCTTCTTCGACAAGGACGTCGCCGAGGCGATCACGGTCGCCGGGCCGTCCGGCAACGTCGGCGACATCAGGAAGGTCGCCTGCGTGAACTGCCACGACACGCCCTACTTCACCGATTCGCACATGGCCTCGCTGGGCGCGGTGGCGACCAACGGTGTCACGCCCGGCCTGTCGCACGGCCGCAACTACCTCTCCACCAACACGGGTCAGATGGTCAACCTGCAGTGGAACGAATGGACCCTGTGGGCGGGCCGTTTCGATGGGCTCGTCGATCACGGCACGACCGTCTGGAGCACGTCGGCGACGGTGATGGCGCAGGCGCGGTTCATCTACACCAAGTACAAGGACGAGTGGAACGCGACCTTCCCGGACAACCAGCTGGATCCCCGGCTGGGCCTGCCCCCGACCGATCCGAACAACGTCTACCCGACGACCGGCAACCCTGCGGCGATCGGCGCCGCCCCCGGCCCATTCGAGATGATGCCGCAGGACGCCCAGGACCACATCAGCTTGATCCGCTCCAACCTGGGGCGGCTGTTCGACACCTACCCGCGTATGATGATGACGCCCGATTCGCCGTTCCAGCGCTACGTGCGCGACCGCGATTACAGCGCCTTGACCGGCGCCCAGAAGCGGGGCCTCAAGCTCTTCATCGGCAAGGCCGCTTGCAGCGACTGCCACAACGGCCCGACCTTGAGTGACCGGAAGTTCCACAACGTCGGCGCGCCAAACATCACCCTGCTGCCCGGCTCGGCGAACGCGGTCGCCCTGAACCGCGGGCGGGCCGCGTCGGTATCGGCGATCACCGGCAACATGAACGCGCTGGACGCGAACCCGATGGCCTACATCTTCAACGGCGCGGGCCGGTACAGCGACAACCCCGAGCTCGGTCGCCAGCGCCTCGAAGAAGTGCGCACGCAGGACCACGACCACTGCATCTGCCGCAGGGTCGACGCGGTCGCCGACGCCACCGCGTGCGGAAAGGTGGCGGCCAACTCGAGCACCGCGTTCCAGCAGGAGGACCTGAACACGGAGGCGAGCCTGACCTGCCTGGTGATGGACGATGCGACCGGCGCGTGCACCTGCCGGCAGACCGACGCCGTCACCACCATCGACAAGTGCACCGACCTCGTCGTCAATTCAACCGTCCAGGGCGATCTGCGCACGGACACCCGGGTCGCTTGCCTCAAATACGACGACACGCTGGAGGGCATGTTCAGGACTCCGTCGCTTCTCAACGTCGAGATGACGGCGCCCTACTTCCACAGCGGCGCGGTCGAGACGCTGGAAGACGTGATCTGGCACTACAACCAGGGCGGCGGTCCCGAAGGGACGTTCGCGGGCACGAAGTCGCCGCAGATCCGACCGCTGTTGCTGACGGACGACGAAGTCCACGACCTGGCTGAGTTCCTGCGCAGCCTGACGGGCAAGTCGCCCGCGCAGCAGGCGGCGGAGGCGCGCCAGGCGGCGATCAGCCGCGGCGACGATCCCAACAGCGTCTGGGACTGGACCAAGAACACCGCCAAGCCGCCGCTGCCGACCGGCACGGGTGGAACGATGGGCGGCACCGGCGGCGCGACGGGGACGGGCGGCACGACCGGACGCGGCGGCATGGGCGGCATGGGCGGCTCGGTCGGCGGATCGACGGGCGCGGGCGGGACTGGCGCCCCCGGCGGAAGTGGCGGCAGCGTCGGGACAGGTGGCGCGACCGGCGGCGCGGGCGGCGCGACCGGAACCGGCGGCTCGATGTGAAGGCGTGTTGTACATTACGCGCGCTCTCTCGAATGAATGCGACGAGGTGAGCGCGGGTAGGACCGATCCCGCCGAGCACGGTCAAGAGCAGCTGCGTTTCCGACGATTGCGCGGATCCGATCCGGAGGCGACGCTCTAGTGAAGGTCAGGCGATTCGTCGGGTGCTTAATGATCGCGGCGGCAGCCGCCGGGGGACTGCTCACGGCGCGTTCGACGGCTCGCGCGCGCTCTCTCGCCGACGAGGCCACCCGCGCCGAGGCGGCGCGGCAGGCGGCGCGCACGCAGGCGGACCTGCGCGCGGTCGAAAGTCGGGCCCAGGCCGCCGCCGAGCTGCCGTCGCTCAACGCCGCCCTCGCCACGCACGTCGACAGCGCCACGATCATCGATCTGCTGGACACGGAGGACTGGTGGCGCCCGTACCGTGGCGAGTTCCCGCTCGTCCGCCTGATGGTGGGCGACAAGATCGTCGCCAGCCGCGGCCAGACCGGCGGCGTCAGCGTCGAAGCCGATCTGGTGAAGACGGCGCGCCGCCGGATGGTCGCGTCGGCGCAGGCGACGATCGGCAGCGAATCGTTCCTGCTCGCCGCGGCGCGGTTCACCGCGCTGTCGGAGAACGAGCCGGTCCTGATCCTCGGCCGCCCGGCACCCGCGCCCGCGCCGTCGACCTCGTCGACGCCGGCCGACGCGACGCCGTCGCTCCCCTGGTCCGTGGCGGGCGGCTTCGCCCTCGTCGGCCTCGGCCTGCTCGTCACTTCGGGTCGCCGGCGCGCGCGCGCCGCCCAGCCCGTGGCCGACAGCGCCGTCGCCCCGGTCGAGCACGAGACAACCCTCCGCTTCGGCGAGCGCCGCGACCCCACGAACGACATCGGCCCATCGAACGGCGTCGCCGACCCGCCGG